>NZ_CAUVXP010000034.1:0-41098 GCF_963555955.1 Protofrankia sp. Cas3 | reverse complement strand
GATACTGGGCCTGCTCGCGCTTGTTACCACTCAGGGCGACCTTGCCCGCGTTCACGACGATGACGAAGTCACCGGTGTCGATGTGCGGCGCGAATGTCGGCTTGTGCTTGCCTCGCAGCAGTTGAGCGGCCTGGCTGGCCAGCCTGCCGAGCACCACGTCCGTGGCATCGATGACATGCCAGGCTTGCTGGATGTCCGTGGGCTTGGGCTGGTACGTGCGCACAGGTCTGCCTTTTCTTGTCAGCGGATGCGTTCGATTGTGCCGTCGGGCCGCTCACGCCGCTTGACGCCTGGATCTCGCAACCCGTCATGAGCGTTAGGTCCTCCGAGGCCGCCGATGACGCGAAAAGACCGCTGATCGCATCGCCTTTGGCCGGCTAGTCCTTGAGGTTACCAGGCGGACGACGCAGCCGGCCGGCGAGGTCTGCGAACTGATCGGCAGCCGATGAAGATCCACCGAGCACGCCGTAGTCTGCGGCAGGTGGATGAGAAACCGCCAGAGCGTTCACCCGGCGTTTCGGGGGACGCCCTCGAACATCCCGGCGATCTGTGGGCCCCGCCCGCCGACGACCCGCTGTTCGGCCCGCTGCGTGGATTGCCGTCCTCGATCCGCAGGCCGGTATGGACCCCCGACGCCGGCAGCTCCGTCCCGGATCCGGGCATGCCGGATCCGGCAATCCCCGGGCCGGCAGCAACCGGACCGGCAGCAACCGGACCGGCAACAACCGGACCGGCAGCAATGGACTCAGCGCCCCCGGCCACATCGGCTGCGGCAACCGACGGCGCGTTGGTGCCTATCCAGGATCTGGACGCGCAGGATCTGGACGCGCAGGATGATGCGCGCCGCCCGCCGGCCCCCGTTCGTCCCGTGACCCGGGGTTACATCGCTAGGTTGATCACAGTGGCGGGCATTGTGGCTGCCCTGGTGATCGCCTCTGTCGCCATCGTCGCCAAGCATGACAGCCGCAGCAGCCGGCGGGCCTCACCGCCGGTGGCAACGGCAGGCCCGGGGCTGGTCGGCCCCGGTTTCATCGAAAGCGCGCGGACGGATTCCGACCCGGTCACAGCCAGCGAGTTCTTCGCCGCCGACCGTGCCACTCTCGATCTTCGTTCCTACCGGCGGCTCGCATCCACGCTGGAGGTCGGGTGCCCGGGTCTCACCGGTGAACTCGCTACCGCGCTGCCCGGCGACCGGTGCCGGCAGCTCGTCCACGCGGTGTATCTGAGTGAATCGGAGACGTCCGGACGCCGGGTGCTGGCAGCGGTGTCCGTTCTCGTTCTCGACGAGGCGACTACCGCTGCGAAGGCGGCAAGCGTGGTCGCTGCCGGCCAGGGTGGCGTACCGGCCGTGGCGGTGCCGGCGGACGCTCTGCCCGGCGCGGTGGTCACGAATCCGACCGGCGACAACTCGTGGCGGAACGCGCGGGTCAGCGGCCATTACCTGATCGTGCTGCAGCTCGCCTACACCGACGGTAGCCAGGGAGCAGCTGCTGACCCCGCGTTGAGCACCGCCAGCCACGATCTCGCGCTACTTGCCACCGAGCCGATCTTTCGACGCGGCCTCACCGGCCACGGGCCGCACTGACGATCGTCGCGTACCCTTTGGCCTAAGTGGTCGCCACCGACCACTTAGAGCGACCGGTTAGCCGGACGAGGTCGTGGGGACCCGGACTGCCCGGGTCACCGCCGCACGAGCGGCGAGATCGGTGTCAGGAGGGTAGCGGACCTCGACGAGGGTCAGGCCATGCGGCGCAACCACGGTCACCGCCGGGTCGCGGACACCTCGCACGAGGACCCGCGCGGCCCACTCCCGGGGACGGCGGCCCTCCCCCACGGCGAGCAGCGCCCCCACCAATGCCCTGACCATCGAGTGGCAGAAGGCATCCGCCTCCACGTCGGCGGCCACCACGCCGTCGTGCACCCGTGCCACGTCAAGGCGCAGCAGCGTCCGCACGGTGGTCGCGCCCTCCCTACGCCGGCAGAAGGCGCTGAAGTCGTGCTCACCCAGCAGTGTGATGGCCGCGTGCCGCATCCGCTCGGCGTCCAGCGGGCGCGGCCAGGCCAACGTGTCGTGGCGGCGTAGCGGGTCGACCCCGTACGGCGCGTCCCCGATCCGGTAGACGTAGCGCCGCGATAACGCCGAGAAGCGGGCGTCGAACCCCGGCGGGGCCGGCGCGAGGCCCGTGATCCGCACGGAACGCTCCAGCACGCCGTTGAGTCGGCGAGCGAGCCCGCCGAGCGGGACGTCATCGGGAATGTCAACGTGGGCCACCTGGCCACGCGCATGGACGCCGGCATCGGTCCGGCCGGCAACCGTGAGCCGGACGGCGGGCAACCGCGCGACCCGCATCAGAGCGTCTTCGACATCACCCTGCACGGTCCGCCGTCCGGGCTGGCGTGCCCAGCCCGCGAACAGCGTCCCGTCATAGGCCAGGTCGAGGCGCAGGCGCTGCAGCCCGTCTGAGGCGTTCACGGCATCCTGACGATTCCGGTCGGACAGTTCTGAATCACACCGTTGATCACATTGTCCTGCCGGATGCGAAGTGGCGGGAAAGACATCGGGGATCACCAGGATCATGGTGTGACGCGAAACACGAAGCCCACCATCCTCCAGCGGATGGTGGGCTCGCGCGAGCTGGGGTTCCTGAGCAGATCGCCAGGGCCTGTCCGGTGAACACCAGTCGATACCGACGATGATCAACCGAACAGGCCTCAGGGAGCCGACGGACACACGATCATGATTCTGATTCTGTGCACGCGCGCCCGGCCCCGCGACCCCGCGTACCTGTTGCCGGGCGCTTCTATTGCGCCGTGGGGGCGCCGGTCCCGTCATCGGCGGCCGTGGCAGCCGCATCGGCCGTGGCAGCCGCATCGGACGTAGCCGCCACATCAGCCACATCGGTCGCATCAGCCGGTGTCTGCTCGGCGTCGGCTACACCCGCAGCGGCCTCCGCCTCCGCCGCCACCGCGGCCGCGGTCGGCGACTCCTTCGCGAGATCCGCAGCGGCTTCCGCTGTCGCACCGGTCGGCCGCCGCCGGGAGATGAAGCGACTGCCGCGCGCCCGCTCGGCCTCGCCCACCGCCTCCTGCGCGACCGTCATAGCCTCGACGAGCTCGATGCGCGCCAGCGGGGCGTTGTCGCCCTTGCGGGGCCCGAGCTTCACGATGCGGGTATAACCGCCGTCGCGGTCGGCATAGCGCGGGCCGATCTCGGTGAACAGAACGTGCACGACGGACTTGTCCCGGACCACCCGCAGCACGCGGCGCCGCGAATCCAGATCGCCGCGCTTGGCAAAGGTCACCAGCCGCTCGGCGTACGGGCGCAGGCGCTTGGCCTTGGTCTCCGTCGTGGTGATACCGCCGTGCTCGAACAGCGCGGTGGCGAGGTTGGCCAGCATCAGCCGCTCATGTGCGGGACTGCCGCCGAGCCGGGGGCCCTTGGAAGGCGTGGGCATGACAGTGCTCCTCGTTCCTTTCGCTGTCCGTCAGCGTGTTACGGGCGCCACAGGTGCCGTTGTGTCTAGTACTGCTCGGTCTCGACGAACTCCGCACCATCGTCGGTCGGATCGCTGAACGGAGCGTGGTAGGTGTCGGTACCGTAGGTGTCCACTGCCTGTCGCGGGTCGAATCCCGGCGGGGAATCCTTGAGCTGCAGACCCATCCCAGCAAGCTTCGTCTTGACTTCGTCGATCGACTTCTGGCCGAAGTTGCGGATGTCGAGCAGGTCCGCCTCGCTGCGGGACACCAGCTCACCGATCGTGTGAATGCCCTCGCGCTTGAGGCAGTTGTAGGAGCGGACGGTCAGATCCATCTCCTCGATCGGCAGCGCCAGATCCGCGGCAAGGGCGGCGTCCGCCGCGGAAGGACCGATGTCGACACCCTCCGCCTCGGCGTTCAGCTCCTGCGCGAGACCGAACAGACCGACGAGCGTCTTGCCAGCGCTGGCCATCGCATCCCGCGGCGAGATCGACTGCTTGGTTTCGACATCCACGATCAGTCGGTCGAAGTCGGTCCGCTGCTCGACACGGGTCGCCTCGACCTTGTAGGTGACCTTGAGAACCGGAGAATAGATCGAGTCGACCGGGATCCGGCCGATCTCCTGGCCCGCCTGCTTGTTCTGGGTGGCGCTGACATAGCCACGCCCCCGCTCGACGGTCAGCTCGATCTCGAGCTTGCCCTTTTCGTTGAGAGTCGCCAGCACCAGGTCCAGGCTGTGTACCTCGACGCCGGCCGGCGGCGCGATGTCTGCCGCCGTGACCACGCCCGGGCCCTGCTTGCGCAGGTACATCACGGTGGGGTCGTCGTTCTCGGAACTCACGACCAGTTCCTTCAGGTTCAGGATCAGGTCGGTAACGTCCTCTTTCACCCCTGGAACCGTGGAGAACTCGTGCAGTACCCCGTCGATGCGGATGCTGGTCACCGCCGCACCGGGAATCGAGGACAGCAGAGTACGGCGAAGGGAGTTACCGAGGGTGTAACCGAACCCGGGCTCAAGCGGTTCGATGACGAACCGCGAGCGGAACTCGGAGATCGGTTCCTCGGCCAGCGTCGGGCGCTGTGCGATGAGCATCGTTACATCCTTCCAAACACGGCGACCGCCATATGACGCCGTGACTTCGACTCCGGACGGAGCCCATGGGCGGGATCTCCGTCCACCCCACCCATGTCGAACGAAAAGTTGAAGTCTACGCTACTTGGAGTACAGTTCGACGATCAGCTGCTCCTGGACCTGTGTGTCAATCACCTGACGGGCCGGCAGCGAGTGCACCAACACCCGCAGCTGGGTCGGGATGACCTCCAGCCAGGCCGGAACAGTGCGCTGGCCCGCCGTCTCGCGCGCGATGATGAAGGGGGTCAGCTCACGTGCCTTGGGCGCGATCTCGACGATGTCGTTCTCGCTGACCCGGTAGCTCGGGATGTCGACCTTCCTACCGTTGACCACGACGTGCCCGTGCCGCACAGCCTGGCGGGCAGCGTCACGCGACGGTGCGAAGCCAGCCCGGTAGACAACGTTGTCGAGCCTCGACTCGAGGATCTTCAGCAGCTCGTCGCCGGTCTTGCCGGTTCGGCGGTTCGCCTCGTCGTAGTAGCCGCGGAACTGCTTCTCAAGTATCCCGTAGATGCGTGCGCACTTCTGCTTCTCACGCTTCTGCAGCAGGTACTCGGAGTCCTTGGTGCGGCCACGGCCGTGCTCACCCGGAGGATACGGCCGGATCTCGATCGGGCACTTGGGTGACTCGCACTTGCTGCCCTTGAGGAACAGCTTCGTCTTCTCACGGCGGCAGCGCTTGCAGTCCGCGCCGGTATAGCGGGCCATGCTTGTCCTTCTCTCCTTTTCGGCCAGAGATGGCGCGATCATGTGTTTCGTCGCGCCACCGGAGGCCTTGAGTGATCACCTGGTGACCACTCAGCCCTGGTGTTGCCGGCGCGAACTCCGCCAGAGGTAGCGCGACCGAGGCATTCCTCGCGCCACCGCGGGCCCTGATGTACCGGGTCAGACCCTACGTCGTTTGGGCGGCCGACAACCGTTGTGAGGCGTCGGGGTCACGTCCTGGATGGCGCCGACCTCAAGGCCAGCCGCCTGCAGGGAGCGGATCGCCGTCTCCCGGCCCGACCCCGGACCCTTGACGAAGACGTCCACCTTGCGCATCCCGTGCTCCTGCGCCTTGCGAGCGGCGTTCTCCGCCGCCATCTGCGCGGCGAACGGCGTCGACTTACGGGAGCCCTTGAACCCGACGTGCCCGGCACTCGCCCAGGAGATCACATTTCCGCTGGGGTCCGTGATCGACACGATCGTGTTGTTGAAGGTGCTCTTGATGTGGGCGTGGCCGTGCGCGACGTTCTTCTTTTCCTTGCGCCGGACCTTCTTGATCCCGGCGGCACGCGTCTTTGGCGGCATATGTGCTCGTGGTCTCCGTTTGCGAGGTCGTCGGTCAGTGCCCGACGGTGATGACCGACAGTGGTCACACCGACCGAAAGCCGCTGACTACTACTTCTTACCGGCCTTCTTCTTGCCGGCGATGGCACGGCGTGGACCCTTGCGGGTACGCGCATTGGTGTGGGTCCGCTGCCCGTGGACGGGAAGGTTCCGCCGGTGCCGCAGGCCCTGGTAGCAACCGATTTCCATCTTTCGCCGGATGTCCTGGCGTACCTCTCGGTGCAGGTCACCCTCGACCCGGTAGTGCGCGTCGATCCACTCCCGGAGGCTGACGATCTCTTCCTCGGAGAGGTCGCGAACGCGTGTGTCCGGGTTGACCCCGGTGGCGGCGAGGGTCTCCAGTGAGCGGGTCCGGCCGATCCCGAAAATGTAGGTGAGACCAACCTCGATCCGCTTCTCCCGCGGGAGGTCTACGCCTGACAGGCGTGCCATACCAGGTATTTCCTTCCTGTACCGGAGGTCTTGAGCGTCCCCACCCCGTCACGGCGCGCTGTCCGTCGAACCGGGCCCCGGCCTCCGACCGGGGGTGAGTGCCGTCTGACACGACACGGTGACGCTTTGACGAGCATGTCCAACACCCCGTAGCCGCGAAGCATCGCTCCCGACCACCGGGCCACGGCGTCAGCCCTGACGCTGCTTGTGGCGCAGATTGTCACAAATGACCATTACCCGGCCATGGCGACGGATCACTTTGCACTTCTCGCACATCTTCTTGACGCTTGGTTTGACCTTCACGGCTGCACGAACCTCCTTGCGCAACCGCTGGGGCGCGCGTCCGGATGGCTGGGAATCCCCGGCCTCCGGCGAGTGATCTGATCAACCATCACATCGCCGTCGGCCAGGCGAGCTTACTTGTAGCGGTAGACGATCCGACCCCGGGACAGGTCGTACGGGGACAGCTCGACGACCACCCGGTCCTCCGGAAGGATTCGGATGTAGTGCTGACGCATCTTGCCACTGATGTGGGCGAGAACGCGATGACCGTTTTGAAGCTCAACCCGGAACATTGCGTTCGGGAGTGGCTCCACAACTCGGCCCTCGATCTCGATGGCCCCGTCCTTCTTCGGCATGTCCTCCGCTGTCCTACCCTCGGGTGTCCGACGGTGGACACAGACGAACGTCAACGCCCGACTAACCGTCGGCTCCTAAGTGTACGTTGCCCATCCGTCAAGAGCCAACCTGGCTCTGCCGTGCGACCGAACAGGACGGTCGAGCACCGTGCGGGGCTGCGCTCAGGCAGCGGAGCTCTGGGCCGGCTGGCCGCAGGCCACACCGAGCTCGGCGAACTTCGCGACGCCGCCATCGAGCTCGGTCAGCACCCAGGGCCCCCGCGATGTGACGGCGACCGTGTGTTCCGTGTGAGCGGCGAACGAGCCGTCGGTGGTGACCACCGTCCAGTCGTCGTCGAGCACCGCTGTGTCCGGCCTACCAAGCGTGATCATCGGTTCGATCGCGAGTGCCACCCCTTCGACCAGCCGGATGCCGCGGCCCGGTCGCCCATGGTTGAGGACGTGGGGTGGCTGGTGCATTTCGGTGCCGATCCCGTGCCCGCCGTAGTGGTCCACGATGCCGTACCCGAGTGGATGGACGTAACGCTCCACCGCCGCCGAGATGTCGGTGAGTTTACCCCCGAGCTGCGCAGCCGCCAGACCTCGCCACAGTGCCTGCTCGCACGCCTCGGTCATCTCCAGGAGGTTCTGCGCAACCGCTCCGACCGGCACCGTTATCGCGGCATCACCGTGCCAGCCGTTCACGATCGCGCCACAGTCGATCGAGATGAGATCTCCCTCGCGCAGCACCCGCTTGCGCTGGGGGATGGCATGCACGACCTCGTTGTTGACCGACGTGCAGATCGTCGCCGGAAAGCCCTGGTAGCCCTTGAAGGATGGGATGGCACCCTCGTCGCGGATGGCCTTCTCGGCGACGGCATCGAGATCAGCGGTGCTGACACCCGGTTCGACGGCCGCACGCAGCTTCGCCAGGGTGCGCGCGACGACAAGTCCCGCCACCCGCATTTTAGCGATCTCACCATCGGTCTTGATCTGGACATGCTCTCGTCGCGCCACGCTCGTCGCCCCGGTCCGTATCCCTGGTCTGTTCGAGGCCTCCGGCTGTGCGACAAAACCATGATCGCACTACCTTCGGCCATGTCTACCTGCGGCCTCCGGTCACGCGAAAACCATGATCGCATACCCTTCGGCCATGTCTACCTGCGGCCTCCGGTCACGCGAAAACCATGATCGCATACCCTTCGGCCATGTCTACCTGCGGCCTCCGGTCACGCGAAAACCATGATCGCGTACCCTTCGGCCGGGTGACCCGAAACCGCGGTCCCGCCCAAGTCTGCCTGCCGAATCGGCACGGCGCCGCCTACGGGCGCCGCGACCGAGAGCGCCGGCACCGCCAACCGCCCCCGCCCCATCACCGCCCCATCACCGTACGCACTCATCAACATCCGAGCGACAGACCCTAGCTGGCATAGTGACGCAGGGCGTCCAACGCACGATCGGTGACGTTGTCCACCGGGCCGGTGGCGTCGAGACCGATCAGCAGGCCCTTTGCCGCGTAGTAGGCCACCAGAGGTGAGGTCTGTTCGGCGTACACCTCCAGCCGGTGGCGCACGGTCTCGGAACGGTCGTCGTCACGCTGGAACAGCTCACCGCCGCAGCGATCGCAGACGCCCTCCGCCGCGGGTGGATCGAAGTCCACATGCCAGATGTGCCCACAGTTACGGCAGGTCCGCCGCCCGGACAGCCGCCGCACCACCTCATCGTCGTCGACGACGAGTTCCAGGACGACATCCAGGCGCGTACCCATTCCCTCGAGCAGCTGCCCCAGGACCTCGGCCTGAGGCACGTTGCGCGGGAACCCATCAAGCAGGAAGCCCTTGGCGGCGTCCTCCTCGGCGAGCCGATTTCGGACCATCCCGATGGTGACCTCATCAGGAACGAGATCACCCGCATCCATGTACCGCTTCGCGAGCACGCCGAGGTCAGTGCCCTCTCGGACGTTCGCCCGGAAGATGTCTCCCGTTGAGATCTTGGGGATCGACCGCGCCTGGGCGATGAACGCGGCCTGGGTGCCCTTGCCCGCACCCGGCGGTCCGACCAGTACGAGGCGCACTACCGCAGGAAACCTTCGTAGTTGCGGAGCATGAGCTGGCTTTCGATCTGTTTGACGGTCTCCAGCCCCACCCCCACAATGATCAGTACCGAGGTGCCGGCGAAGGGGAACGGTTGCTGCTTGGTGAGGTTCAGCAGCGCCAGCGGCAGCACCGTGATGACGCCGAGGAAGAGCGAACCCGGGAGGGTGATCCTCGACAGGACCCGATCGAGGTACTCCGCGGTCGGCCGGCCGGGCCGAATTCCAGGGATGAAACCGCCGTACTTCTTCATGTTGTCCGCCACCTCGGTCGGGTTGAAAGTGATGGCCACGTAGAAGTAGGTGAAGAAAATGATCAGACCGGCATAGATAATCAGATAGAGTGGATGATCACCACGAGCCAGGTAGCGCTGTTCGAAATCCTGGAAGGTCCTGTTGTCCCAGACCTGACCGAGCAGCTGCGGAAGCTGGAGCAGGGACGACGCGAAGATCACAGGTATGACGCCGGCCTGGTTGACCTTGATTGGCAGATAGGTCGAGGTACCGCCGTACATCCTGCGGCCGATCAGCCGCTTGGCGTACTGCACCGGGATCCGGCGCTGTGACTGCTCGACAAACACCACGAACACGACGATCGCCAGACCCAGCAGACAAATCAGGGTGAAGACGACACCGCCGGCCACCTGGAGAATCCGCGTTCCCTGCGACGGCAGTGCGGCCGCGATCGACGTGAAAATCAACAGGGACATTCCGTTGCCGACGCCGCGGCTCGTGATCAATTCGCCAAGCCACATGATGACGGCGGTGCCCGCGGTCATGGTGATGACGATGACCGCGATGCGGAACAGGCTGGTGTTCGGGATGATCGGCGTGGAACAGCCGGGGAAGAGGTTGCCGCTGCGGGCGAGCGCGACGATGCCGGTCGCCTGTAGCACCCCCAGGGAAATAGTCAGATAACGGGTGTACTGCGTGAGCTTCTGCTCGCCGGACGTGCCTTCCTTCTTCAGCTGTTCGAGACGCGGAATGACCACGACCAGCAGCTGGATGATGATGCTCGCCGTGATGTACGGCATGATCCCCAGCGCAAAGATGGAGAGCTGAAGAAGAGCGCCCCCACTGAAAAGATTGATCAGCGAGTAGACGTTGCGGCTGTCGGCGCTCGCGGAGGACAGGCACTGGTTGATCGCACTGGTTGAGATCCCCGGAGACGGCAGCACGCTGCCCATCCGGAACAGGACGATGATCCCGAACGTAAAGAGCAGCTTCTTACGCAGGTCAGGCGTGCGGAAGGCCCGCGTGAAGGCGGTGAGCACGACTCCTCCTGCTGATCGTCACGGCAAACGCACTCGATGGACGACTGTCCCGACCGAACATAGGACCGGCGGTGCACGGTGTGCCGACTGTAACAGTAGAGACGGTCCACTCGTCCCGACATGGGCCAGCGATGGCATCCAGCGCGCCGGCATCACGGCCGATCCCGGAGCCGGCACAACCGTCGGTCACCGCCGGGATCAGTGGCGGCGCCAGCTGGCCCATGGCCTTTCGGATTATTCAGAACAGACCTAGCTTATCGTTACAAAACTGTGGGTCGGACGCAACCAGAGACGGAACAATCATGCATCACCCCGGCTACCGGGCCCCCCGCCGCCGGAAGCCCCGTGCGACGCGAAGCGCCGGACGGGGCTTCGCGTCGCACGGGGCGCCGCACAGCCTCAGAGCTCGACGACGCTGCCGCCGACAGCGAGGATCTTCTCCCGGGCGCTGGTGGAAAACGCGTGGGCGCTCACATTAAGGGCCACGCCGATCTCCCCGTCGCCCAGGACCTTCACGAGAGCATTGCGGCGCACCGCACCAGCACCGACCAGGTCATCCACGCTGATCTCACCACCCGCCGGGAACAGCTCGGCGAGAGTGGCGACATTGACAACCTGGTATTCCTTGCGGAACCGGTTCCTGAACCCCTTGAGCTTGGGCACGCGCATGTGCAGCGGCATCTGGCCGCCCTCGAAGCGGACCGGGACCTGCTTGCGCGCCTTCGACCCCTTCGTACCGCGACCGGCGGTCTTGCCCTTGGAGCCCTCACCCCGACCGACGCGCATCTTGGCCTTGTGGGCGCCCGGTGCGGGCTTGAGGTGGTGAATCTTGAGGCCGCGGCCGCGGGCGGCATCCGCCGTCTCCACCTCGGATGTCTTGGTCAGGTTGCTCATTCATCCACCTCCTCGACCGTAACGAGATGGGTCACAGTTGCGATCATCCCGCGCACTTCCGGACGGTCATCGCGGACAGTAGTGGCTCTGATTCGACGGAGCCCGAGGGTCCGCAGGGTCTCACGCTGGTTTCGCGTCCCGCCGATATCGGAGCGGATCTGGGTGATCTTCAAGCGTGCCATCACGCACCGACCCCGGCCGCCCGGGCCCGCAGCATCGCAGGCGGCGCAACGTCCTCGATCGGCAGTCCGCGGCGTGCCGCGATCTCCTCGGGACGCATCAGACCCCGTAGTGCCGCGACGGTGGCATGCACGATGTTGATCGGGTTCGACGAGCCCAGCGACTTCGACAGGACGTCGTGAACACCCGCGCACTCCAACACCGCGCGTACCGGGCCACCGGCGATGACGCCGGTACCCGGCGAGGCCGGCTTGAGCAACACGACTCCGGCCGCAGCCTCGCCCTGGATCGGGTGCGGAATCGTCGAGCCGATCCGCGGCACCTTGAAGAAGTGCTTCTTGGCCTCCTCAACGCCTTTGGCGATGGCGGCCGGCACCTCCTTGGCCTTACCGTAGCCCACACCCACAGTGCCGTCCGCGTCACCAACGATGACGAGTGCGGTGAAGCTGAACCGCCGACCGCCCTTGACCACCTTCGCCACCCGGTTGATGGCGACGACACGCTCGATGTAGGCGTTCTTGTCCTGCGCCGGACCGCCGCCCTGGCGGTCGCGGCGTTCCCGACGGTCAGAGCCGCCGGAGCCGCCTCCGCGGCGCTGCTGGCCTGGCATCAGTACATCTCCCTGTTCGTTGAGTTTCCGCGCGTCCAACGGCGGGGCATCAGAACTCCAGCCCGCCTTCCCTGGCGGCGTCCGCGAGCGCGGCTATCCGGCCGTGGTAGGTCCGACCACCACGATCGAACACCACCGCGGCAATTCCCGCTTGCCGGGCACGCTCGGCGACGAGTTGCCCGACGGCCTTCGCCTGTGCGGTCTTGTCGCCGTCCGTGGCACGCAGCGACACGTCCAGCGTGGACGCTGACACGAGGGTGTGGCCGGCGCTGTCGTCGATGACCTGGGCATAGATGTGACGAGCCGAGCGCGTGACCACGAGCCGCGGGCGGGCGGGTGTACCCGCGATCTTCTTGCGAATCCGCACGTGCCGGCGAAGCTTCGCCGAACGCCGCTGGGCGCTGACACTGACAGCCATGATCCGTTCCCCTACTTCCCGGACTTGCCGACCTTGCGGCGGACGACTTCGCCCTGGTACCGCACACCCTTGCCCTTGTACGGGTCTGGCTTGCGGAGCCGACGGATCTTGGCTGCCACCTCGCCGACCTGCTGCTTGTCGATCCCGTGAACGACAAAACGCGTCGGCGACTGCACCTCGAACCGGATGCCCTCCGGTGCCTTCACCGCGACCGGGTGGCTGAAACCGAGTGCGAACTCCAGATCCGAGCCCCGAGCCTGAACGCGGTAACCGACGCCGACGATCTCAAGCGCCTTCGAGTATCCGCTGGTGACCCCGGTGACCATGTTGGCCACAAGCGAACGGGTCAGACCGTGCAACGCCCGCGACCGGCGTTCGTCGTCCGGGCGGGTGACAAGCAGTTGACCGTCCTGTGCACTGACGGTGATCGGCTCCACTACAGAATGACTGAGAGTCCCCTTGGGCCCCTTGACGACGATCGCCGAGCCGTCCATGGACACATCCACGCCGCTGGGCACCGAGATCGGCAGCCGTCCAATGCGTGACATCGCGCGACCCCCTACCAGACGTAGGCGAGGACTTCCCCGCCTACCCTGCGCTTGTTGGCCTGCCTGTCGGTGAGCAGGCCCGATGACGTGGAGATGATCGCCACGCCGAGGCCACCGAGCACCTTGGGCAGGTTGGTCGCCTTTGCGTAGACCCGCAGGCCCGGCTTACTGATGCGCTTCACTCCGGCGATGGAGCGCTCCCGGTTCGGGCCGTACTTCAGCTCCACGACGAGGGACGCGCCGACGGCGCCTTCCGGCGGCTCCTCAACGTGCCATCCGGCGATGTAACCCTCCTGCTGGAGGATCTCGGCAATATGCGTTTTGATCTTGCTGTTCGGCATCACCACCTGATCGTGGTATGCGCGGTTGGCATTGCGGACACGGGTCAGCATGTCCGCAATTGGATCTGTCATCGTCATGGGGCTGGAGCCTTCCTCGTGGCGGTTCCCCGGAATATCGGACCGGGGCCTGCCGCGAACCGGTGGGTGGTGTGGGTCAGCAGCGGAGCTTTCCCGCTACCACGAGCTCTTGGTGATCCCGGGAAGCTCTCCACGGTGCGCCATCTGCCGTAGGCATACCCTGCACAGACCGAACGTCCGGTAAACCGACCGCGGCCGCCCGCATCGCTGGCAACGGGTGTAGCCCCGCACGCCGAACTTCGGCTTGCGGATCGACTTTTCAATCAATGCCTTCTTCGCCATCTGCCTGCCATGCCTTCTCTCTGGCCGCCGGTGGTGCGAAAACCACAATCGCACCACCGGTTACCATCAGTTCTCCTTGAAGGGGAAGCCCAACCCGCGAAGCAGCGCGCGGCCCTCGTCGTCCTTGGTAGCGGTCGTGACAACCGTGATGTCCATGCCGCGGACCCGGTCGATACGGTCTATGTCGATCTCATGAAAGATCGACTGTTCGACCACGCCGAAGGTGTAGTTACCGGATCCGTCGAACTGCTTCGGTGACAGGCCCCGGAAGTCACGGATACGCGGGAGGGCTACCGACACGAGCCGGTCCAGAAACTCCCACATCCGGTCACCACGCAGGGTTACCTTCGCCCCGATAGGCATGCCCTCCCGCAGCTTGAACTGCGCGATGGACTTCTTCGCCCGACGAACGGCCGGCTTCTGGCCGGTGATCGCTGTGAGGTCCCGCAACGCGCCGTCGATGAGCTTCGCGTCCCGGGCGGCGTCGCCGACACCCATGTTGACCACGACCTTGACCACGGTCGGAATCTGCATCACGTTCGGGTAGTGGAACTGCTCACGCAGGCCCGACGCGATCTCCTCGCGATACCGCAGCTTGAGCCGTGGCAACGGACGGGGTTCGGTGACTCGGGATTCGGTGATAGTAGTCATTTCGATCCCTACAGTTCGGTGCCGGTGCGGCGGGAGATCCGCACCTTCGTACCGTCGTCGTTGACGCGGTAGCCGATCCTGGTCGGACGGCCGTCGGACGGATCCACAATCATGACGTTGCTGACGTGGATGGGCGCTTCCTGGGTCACGATCCCGCCGGACTGCGAGCCGCGGGCCGAGGTGTTCACCCGGGTGTGCCGGGTGACCCTGTTCGCACCCTCGACAATCACCTTGTCCTCAACGGGAAAAGCCCTGATGACCTTTCCCTTGAGACCACGGTCCTTACCGGTCACGATCTGGACCGTGTCACCCTTCCTGATCTTCATTCCGGCCACGGTCACAGCACCTCCGGCGCCAGCGAAATAATCTTCATGAACTTCTTGTCACGCAGCTCCCGGCCAACCGGGCCGAAGATGCGCGTACCCCGGGGATCGCCACCGTCCCGGATGAGCACGGCGGCGTTCTCGTCGAACCGGATGTAGGAGCCGTCGGGACGCCGGCGCTCCTTGGTAGTGCGTACGACGACCGCCTTGACCACGTCACCACGCTTGACGCCGGCCCCGGGCAGGGCGTCCTTCACGGTCCCGACGATGATGTCGCCGATACCGGCATAACGACGCCCCGAACCGCCGAGTACCCGAATGCACAGCAGTTCCCTGGCACCCGTGTTGTCGGCGACCCGAAGTCGCGACTCCTGCTGGATCACTTCCCGCTCCCGAACTGCGTCTGCGCCCGCCTGCCGGCGGCCGGCTCGCTAGACCCTTCCAAGGCCTCCCGCGGCGCGCAGAACATGATCACGCCGCCTTCGGCCGGTCGTACACGATCGGCTGGTCGATCTACTTCGCCTTCTCCAGCACTTCCACCACACGCCAGCGCTTGGTCGCTGACAGCGGCCGGGTCTCCATGAGCAGAACCCGGTCACCGACGCCGCTTGTACTGTTCTCGTCGTGTGCCTTGACCTTCTTGGTACGCCTGATGGTCTTGCCGTAAAGCGGGTGCTGAACCCGGTCCTCCACCGCGACGACCACGGTCTTGGCCATCTTCTCGCTGACCACGAGGCCCTCACGAACCTTGCGGAAGCCGCGATCGGCGGTCGCGCCCGACGCGGCGGCCGGCGCAGTAGTCGGCACGGCGGCCGGCGCGGTAGGCGCCGCCTCCGCCGGGGGGTTGCCTGTCGTCGGGGTGCCGTCCGTTGTCATCCCATTCACGCCCGTTCCACCTGTATTGCCGCCGTTGCCTGCAACGGCTCGATGCCGTCAACCGCTCCGACCACACCGGTTCCGATCAGATCAGGATCATCGACAAGACCGAGCTCACGCTCCCGAAGCACCGTGTAGATGCGCGCGATGTCGCGCCGAACGGCCTGCAGGCGACGGTTGTTGGAGAGCTGGCCGGTGGCCGCCTGAAAACGGAGGTTGAACAACTCCTCCTTGGCCTCGCGGAGCTTGTCCACCAGGTCCTGCCCGGACAGTGCCCGCAGTTCGTCCGCGGTCGCGGTCACCATCAGGCACCTCCCTCGCGGGTCACGAACCGGCACTTCATCGGGAGCTTGTGGATGGCACGCCGCATCGCCTCCCGGGCGACCGGCTCGGCCACACCCGAGAGCTCGAACATCATGCGTCCGGGCTTGACGTTGGCGATCCACCACTCCGGTGAACCCTTGCCGGAACCCATCCGGGTCTCGGCCGGCTTCTTGGTCAGCGGCCGGTCCGGGTAGATGTTGATCCAGACCTTGCCACCACGGCGGATGTGACGCGTCATCGCGATACGCGCCGACTCGATCTGCCGGTTCGTCACATAGGCGGACTCGAGCGCCTGGATGCCGAATTCGCCGAACGCGATTTTGGTGCCGCCCTTGGCCGCGCCACCACGATCGGGGTGGTGCTGCTTGCGGTGTGCGACCTTGCGGGGAATCAACATCGTCCTAGCCCTCCGTCTCCTGGGCAGCCTGCGTCGCGGGCGCGGCGGTATCGACCGGGGCCGGCGCTGCTGCCGGGGGCGGAGCCGGGGTCGGCGCTGCTACCGGGGGCGGAGCCGGGGTCGGAGCCGGAGCTGCTGCCGGAGCAGCCGGGGTCGGAGCCGGAGCTGCCGGGGTCGGAGCCGGAGCTGCCGGAGCCGGAGCTGCTGGCGGAGCCGAAACCGGAGCCGCCGGGACATCCGCCTGCGCGCTCGGGGCAGCGACGGTCGGTGCGGGACTGGCGTCGGCCGCACCGACACCGCCGGCAGCGGCACTACCAGCACCGCCTGCAGCGGTACCGCCGGCCGTCGCTGCGTCGCCGCCGCTGCCACGACCCCCCCGCCGCTCACCCTGCCGCGCTGCCGCACGACCGGCCTCGGTGCCGCCGGTGGTGGTACCCGACGAACCCGACCGCGGCCCACGGCGCGGACGCTCCCGGCGGTGCTGGCGCTGAAGTGCCTCCTGCGCCTCCCGCTCCGCACGGCTCTGAACGATGTCACCCTTGTAGATCCAGACCTTCACGCCGATACGGCCGAAGGTGGTCCGGGCCTCGTAGAACCCGTAGTCGATATCGGCGCGCAGCGTGTGCAGGGGCACCCGGCCTTCGCGGTAGAACTCCGAGCGGCTCATCTCGGCCCCGCCGAGGCGTCCGGAACACTGCACCCGGATGCCTTTGGCGCCGCCCTTCATCGCCGACTGCATGGCCTTGCGCATCGCCCGCCGGAAGCTGACCCGGCTCGACAGCTGCTCCGCCACGCCCTGCGCGACGAGCTGGGCGTCGACCTCAGGGTTCTTCACCTCAAGGATGTTGAGCTGGACCTGCTTGCCGGTCAGCTTCTCAAGGTCGCCGCGGATGCGGTCGGCCTCGGCGCCGCGACGTCCGATGACGATCCCCGGGCGGGCGGTGTGGATGTCCACCCGCAGCCGGCCCTGGGTCCGCTCGATGTCGACCCGGCTGATTCCCGCACGCTCCATGCCCCGGGACATCATCTTACGGATCTTCACATCTTCGCCGACATACGCCTTGTACTGCTTGTCGGCGTACCAACGAGAGGTGAACTCCGAAGTGATCCCGAGTCGGAACCCGTGCGGGTTGACCTTCTGCCCCACTACCGGGCCCTCCTTGCAGTCTGCGATGCGCCGGTCGACGCGCCGCGGGTCACCGAAACCGGTTCCCGGCTTTCAACGACGACCGTGATGTGGCTGGTCCGCTTCCGGATCCGGTAGGCACGACCCTGCGCCCGCGGACGGATGCGCTTGAGCGTCGGGCCCTCGTCGACGTAGACCTCGCCCACCCAGAGCGTGGACGGGTCAAGCCCGTGATTGTGCTCGGCGTTCGCGACCGCGCTCGCGACCACCTTGTACACGTCCTCGCTGGCCGCCTGTGGGGCGAAGCGAAGGATGTCCAGGGCCTCGCGGGCGGAACGGCCACGGACCAGGTTGACGACCCGACGTGCCTTGGTCGGCGAGACCCGGACATAGCGGGCCGAGGCCTTCGCCCCGTCCAGACCGGACCGGGTGAGGCCGTCCACGAGGTCGTCAGCCACGGCGTGACCTCCGGTCTTCCTTGACGTGACCGCGGAAGGTCCGCGTCGGCGCGAACTCGCCGAGCTTGTGACCGACCATCCCCTCGGTGATGAACACCGGGATGTGCTTGCGGCCGTCGTGCACGGCGATGGTGTGCCCGAGCATGTCCGGGATCACCGTCGAACGCCGCGACCAGGTCTTGATGACGTTCTTCGTGCCCTTGGCATTCTGCACGTCCACCTTCTTGAGCAGGTGGTCGTCGACGAACGGGCCCTTTTTCAGACTGCGTGGCATGGCGTGTCTCCTCCTTCCTGCTCAGAACCGATGGTCATGTGTCGATTGACACCGAATGGGATTGATCATGATCACCGCCGCCTGTTCTGCTTCCGACGACGGACGATCAGCGCGTCGCTCGCCTTGCGGGTGGCACGGGTGCGGCCCTCGGGGCGGCCCTTGGGGTTCACCGGATGACGGCCGCCGGAGGTCTTGCCCTCACCACCACCATGTGGGTGGTCGACCGGGTTCATCGCCACACCGCGGACGGTGGGACGACGGCCCTTCCAGCGCATTCGGCCGGCCTTGCCCCAGTTGATGTTGCTCTGTTCGGCGTTGCCCACCTCGCCGACCGTCGCCCGGCACCGGACGTCGACATTGCGGATCTCGCCGGAGGGCATCCGCAGTTGGGCGAAGGGACCGTCCTTGGCCACCAGCTGCACGCTTGTACCGGCGCTACGCGCGATCTTCGCTCCGCCACCGGGACGCAGTTCGATGGCATGTACCACCGTGCCGGTCGGGATGTTGCGCAACGGAAGGGCATTACCCGGCTTGATGTCAGCCGTCGTGCCCGAGCTGACCATGTCACCCTGCTTGAGCTTCACCGGGGCGAGGATGTAGCGCTTCTCGCCGTCGGCGTAGTGCAGCAGGGCGATCCGTGCCGTCCGGTTCGGGTCGTACTCGATGTGCGCGACCTTGGCCGGCACGCCGTCCTTGTCCCGCTTGAAGTCGATCAGACGGTACGCACGCTTGTGACCGCCACCCTGGTGCCGCGTGGTGATGCGCCCGTGGACGTTGCGACCGCCCTTCGAGTGCAGCGGGCGGACCAGCGACTTCTCCGGGTGGTCACGAGTGACCTCGACGAAGTCGGCCACGCTCGAGCCACGGCGGCCGGGGGTGGTCGGCTTGTACCTGCGAATGCCCATTGTCTACCTACCCGTGTCCGAGCTACGGCGCGCCGGGCCCAGCGGGCGCCTGGCGGTGTTCTCGTCGGCTTGCGTGTCACGCACCAGGGCCTCCGAACATCTCGATGGCGTCCCCGGGGGCCAGGCTGACCATGGCCCGCTTGGTGGACTTCCGCTGGCCCCAACCGCCCTTGGTGCGCTTGCGCTTTCCCGAGCGGTTGATGGTGTTCACCCGCAGCACCCGGACGTTGAATATCTGCTGGACCGCAATCTTGATCGCAGTCTTGTTGGCATCCGGACGCACGATGAACGTGTAGACGTTCTCGTCCAGCAGGCCGTAGCTCTTCTCGGAGACGACCGGCTTGATGATCACGTCACGCGGATCGGGAATCACTTGGCTTCCTCCTCGGCTTCCGCGTCGTCATCGGCTTCCGCGTCGTGACCGGGGCGGGTCAACGACTCCGGGACTCCCGGTGCCTCCGCGTCGCCGGCCGGGATGCCCGCTTCGGGCTCCCCCGCCGGCGGCTGCGATCGGGCCAGGAACGTCACCAGAGCGCCCTGCGTGAACACGACATCGTCGCTTACGAGCACGTCATAGGTATTGAGCTGGCCGGGATCGAGCAGATGCACGGCGGGGACGTTGCGCAGGCTCTTCCAGGTGACGTCGTCGTCGCGGGCCGCCACGACCAGCACCCGGCGGGTGTCCGCGATCGCCCGGAGCGCCGTGACCGCGGCCTTCGTCGACGGCGTCTCACCGGCGACCAGAGACGACACGACGTGGATCCGGTTGTTGCGCGCCCGGTCGGACAGGGCGCCGCGCAGCGCGGCGGCCTTCATCTTCTTGGGCGTCCGCTGGTCGTAGGAGCGGGGCTTGGGGCCGTGGACGATACCGCCGCCGGTGAACTGCGGGGCACGCAGCGAGCCCTGGCGGGCCCGTCCTGTCCCCTTCTGCCGGTAGGGCTTACGACCGCCGCCACGGACTTCGCCGCGGGTCAGCGTCGAGTGGGTGCCCTGGCGCGCCGCGGCGAGCTGAGCCACCACCACCTGGTGGATGAGCGGGACGTTCAATGCGATGTCGAACACCGCCCCGGGCAGCGCTGTGCTGCCGACCTCGCCACCGGCGGGGGCGTGGACAACGATCGTGCGGGTCTCGGGCTCGGCGGTGGCATCCGCGGAACCCCGCGACCGGGTGCGCGCTGCCGTCGTCGCTGCGCTCATGTCGACACCTCCTCGCTGGATGTCACAGCGCTGTCGCCCGTGGCGGGTGGCTGCGCTGCCATCTCGGTAACGGGCTCGAAGTCAGCGGGCTCGAAGTCGGCAGGGGCGGGACGCTTGGCCGCACTGCGGACGAGCACCAGACCCCCGTCAGGGCCGGGCACCGCACCCTTGATCAGTAGATAACCGCGTTCGGTGTCGACCGCGTGGACGGTCAGGCCCGGGACGGTGACCCGTTCGTGCCCCATCCGCCCGGCCATCCGCAGGCCCTTGAACACGCGCCCGGGAGTGGCACAGCCGCCGACCGAACCCGGCGAGCGGTGCTTGCGCTCGACACCGTGGCCGGCGCCAAGACCCTTGAAGCCGTGCCGCTTCATCACACCGGCGAAGCCCTTACCCTTGGATGTCCCGGTCACATCCACCACTTCACCGGCGGTGAAGACCTCGCCGGTGAGCTCCTGGCCGGGCCGGTACTTCTCGGCGTCCGCCGTGCGCAGCTCCACCAGGTGGCGCCGCGGGGGCACCCCGGCGCGCGCGAAGTGACCGCGCAGCGGCTGCGTCACCCGACGGGGATCGACCTCACCGTAACCGAGTTGGACTGCCGAGTAGCCGTCCGAATCCGACGTCCTGATCTGCGTCACCACGTTCGGGCCAGCCTTGATCACTGTGACCGGGACGATGCGGTTGTTCGCGTCCCATACCTGGGTCATCCCGAGTTTGGTGCCCAGCAGGCCCCTGTAGTTGCGATTGAGCATGACTGCGCCGGCCCCTTTAAAGCTTGATCTCGATGTCGACACCGGCTGGAAGATCGAGGCGCATCAGCGAGTCGACCGTCTTCGGCGTCGGGTCAAGAATGTCGATCAGCCGCTTGTGTGTGCGCATCTCAAAGTGCTCGCGACTGTCCTTGTACTTGTGCGGTGACCGGATCACGCAGTAGATGTTCTTCTCCGTCGGCAGCGGCACCGGTCCCGCGACCTGCGCACCAGTCCGCGTCACCGTCTCGACGATCTTTCGCGCCGAACTGTCGATGATCTCGTGGTCGTAGGCCTTGAGCCGGATGCGGATCTTCTGTGCCGCCATGGTGGGCTTCGCCTGTCCTGTCTGTCTCGTCCGGCTCGCTGGCCCTGCAGGGTCCGTTCCCGGCCGGAGCTGCCGCCGGATGTACCGCTTGTTGACACGTCCGTGCACCGCGCGAGCGGCGGGCGTGAAGACCCCACGGGGCCTGCGGCCCGCCGCTCGCGGCGACTACTTGAGAATCTTGGTGACTCGACCGGCACCGACGGTCCGGCCACCTTCGCGGATGGCGAAGCGCAGGCCGTCCTCCATGGCGATCGGCTGGATGAGCTCGACCGTCATCTCGGTGTTGTCGCCCGGCATGACCATTTCGGTACCCTCGGGGAGGGTCACGACCCCGGTCACGTCGGTGGTCCGGAAGTAGAACTGCGGGCGGTAGTTGTTGAAGAACGGCGTGTGGCGACCACCCTCGTCCTTGCTGAGGATGTAGACCTGCGCCTCGAAGTTGGTGTGCGGCGTGATCGACTTCGGCTTGGTGACAACCTGGCCACGCTCGACGTCCTCGCGCTTCACACCACGCAGAAGCAGGCCGACGTTGTCACCGGCACGCCCCTCGTCGAGCAGCTTGCGGAACATCTCGACACCGGTGACGGTCGTCGTGGTGACATCCGGCCGGATACCGACGATCTCGACGGTCTCGCTGACCTTGACGACACCTCGCTCCACACGACCGGTGACAACCGTGCCACGTCCGGTGATTGTGAAGACGTCCTCGATCGGCATGAGGAAGGGCTTGTCGATGTCGCGCTCCGGCTCCGGGATGGAGTCGTCGACAGCCTGCATCAGTTCCAGAAGCTTCGCGCCCCATTCCTTGTCGCCCTCGAGCGCCTTGAGCGCCGAGACGCGAACCACCGGAACGTCGTCACCCGGGAACTCATACGAGCTCAACAGCTCGCGAACCTCGAGCTCGACAAGCTCGAGAATCTCCTCGTCGTCGACCATGTCGGCCTTGTTCAGCGCCACGACGATGTAGGGCACGCCGACCTGGCGGGCGAGCAGCACGTGCTCCTTGGTCTGCGGCATCGGGCCGTCGGTCGCCGACACGACCAGGATCGCGCCGTCCATCTGGGCGGCACCCGTGATCATGTTCTTGATGTAGTCGGCATGACCGGGACAGTCGACATGGGCGTAATGCCGGTTGTCGGTCTGATACTCGACGTGGGCGATCGAGATCGTGATACCGCGGGCCTTCTCCTCCGGCGCCTTGTCGATCTGGTCGAACGGCGTGAAGGGGTTCAGCTCCGGGTGTGCGTCGTGCAGGACCTTGGTGATAGCCGCGGTCAGCGTGGTCTTGCCATGGTCGATGTGACCGATGGTGCCGATGTTGACATGCGGCTTGTTCCGCTCGAACTTCTGCTTCGCCACGGGTGTCCCTCCAAGGACGGGTGGTGTCGTGCCGTGCTGATGATCGTGGTCGTGTCAGGCCCGGGACGGCGCAGGTGCGCCCCGCCCCGGCCACCCGTCACTCCCCGCGTGCTTTCGCGATGATTTCCTTGGCAACCCCCGCCGGGACCTCGGCGTAGGAGTCGAACTGCATCGAGTAGGAGGCCCGGCCGGATGTCTTCGACCGCAGGTCTCCGACATAGCCGAACATCTCCGACAATGGGACGGTCGCCCTCACGATGCGTGCGCCGGACCGTTCGTCCATGGCCTGGATCTGCCCGCGCCGTGAGTTCAGGTCGCCGATCACATCACCCATGTAGTCCTCGGGTGTGGTGACCTCGACCGCCATCACCGGCTCGAGCAGGACCGGGTCGGCCTTGCGGGCCGCCTCTTTGAACGCCATCGAACCGGCGATCTTGAAGGCGAGTTCGGACGAGTCGACATCGTGGTACTGACCGTCGGTCAGGGTGACCTTCACATCGACGAGGGGGTAACCGGCAAGGACACCGAACTCCATCGCCTCCTGGCACCCGGCGTCGACGGACGGGATGTACTCGCGTGGAATACGACCGCCGCTGACCTTGTTCGCGAACTCGTAGCCACCGCCGTCACCGCCGGAGGGCTCGAGATCGATGATCACCCGGGCGTACTGCCCCGAACCGCCGGTCTGCTTCTTGTGCGTGTAGTCGACCTTCTCGACCTTGCGGCGGATGGTCTCCCGGTAGGCGACCTGCGGCTTGCCCACGTTGGCTGTGACACCGAACTCGCGGCGCATCCGGTCGACGAGCACGTCGAGATGCAGCTCACCCATACCCGCGATGATCGTCTGACCGGTCTCGTCGTCGGTCCGGACCTGGAAGGTCGGATCCTCCTCGGCGAGGCGGCCGATGGCCGTACCCAGCTTCTGCTGGTCGGCCTTGGTCTTCGGCTCGATCGCGACGCTGATGACCGGCGCCGGGAACGTCATCGACTCCAGGATGATCGGGGCGTTCGGGTCGCAGAGCGTGTCGCCGGTGGTCGTGTTCTTCAGGCCGACCACGGCGACGATCTGACCGGCACCGACACCTTCGCGATCCTCGCGGTGGTTGGCGTGCATCTGCAGGATGCGGCCGATCCGCTCCTTGCGATCCTTGGTCGAGTTCAGCACCGGCGATCCGGCGGTGAGCCGGCCCGAGTAGACCCGGATATAGGTCAACTTCCCCACGTAGGGGTCGGTCATGATCTTAAAAGCGAGCGCGGAGAACGGTTCGTTCTCATCCGGTGCACGCGAGACCTCGGTCTCCTCGCGACCCATCGCGTGCCCGACCGTGACACCGATGTCCACCGGGCTCGGCAGGAAGTCGACAACGGCGTCCAGCATCGGCTGCACGCCCTTGTTCTTGAACGCCGATCCGCACAGGACCGGGTTCACCGAACCGACCAGGGTCGCCCGGCGCAGCGCCGCCCGCAGCTGCTCCTCGCTGGGCACCTGGCCCTCGAGGTACAGCTCCATCAGGCTGTCGTCGTTCTCGGCGACGGTCTCGACCAGCTTGTCCCGCCACTCCTGAGCAGCCTCAGCATGGTCACGCGGGATGTCGACGATCTCGTAGGAGGCGCCCTTGTCCTCGGTGTGCCAGAGCAGGCCCTTCATCGCGACCAGGTCGATGACACCCTTGAAGTCGGCCTCGACGCCCCACGGGAGCTGGATGACAGCCGGGGTCGCGGCGAGCCGGTCGACCATCATGTCGACGCAGCGGTGGAACTCGGCGCCGACCCGGTCCATCTTGTTGACGAACGCGATCCGCGGGACGTTGTAGCGGTCAGCCTGGCGCCAGACGGTCTCGCTCTGCGGCTCGACTCCGGCTACGGCGTCGAAGACCGCGACCGCACCGTCGAGGACCCGCAGCGAGCGCTCCACCTCGACCGTGAAGTCGACGTGCCCCGGGGTGTCGATGATGTTGATGATGTTGTCGCGCCACGTACAGGTGGTGGCGGCGGAGGTGATGGTGATCCCCCGCTCCTGCTCCTGCTCCATCCAGTCCATGGTGGCACCGCCATCGTGGACTTCGCCGATCTTGTAGTTGACGCCGGTGTAGAAAAGGATCCGCTCGGTGGTCGTGGTCTTACCCGCGTCAATATGGGCCATGATCCCGATGTTGCGGGTCGTGGCCAGCGCGGTAGGTACGTCAGCAGACATATCGGTTACCAGCGGTAGTGGGCGAAGGCCTTGTTGGACTCCGCCATCTTGTGGGTGTCCTCACGCCGCTTCACGCTCGCGCCGAGACCGTTACTCGCGTCGATCAGCTCGTTCATGAGGCGCTCGGTCATGGTCTTCTCACGCCGCTGCCGGGCATAGCCCACCAGCCAGCGAAGCGCGAGGGTCGTGCTCCGGCTCGAGCGCACCTCGACCGGCACCTGGTAGGTGGCACCACCGACCCGGCGGCTGCGCACCTCCAGCGTCGGCTTGACGTTGTCGAGGGCACGCTTGAGCGTGACCACTGGATCGTTACCGGTCTTTTCCCGAGCACCCTCGAGCGCGCCGTAGACGATCCGCTCGGCCAGCGACTTCTTGCCGCTCAGGAGAACCTTGTTGACCAGCGCTGTCACCAGCGGTGAGCCGTAGACCGGATCGACGACGACGGGATGCTTGGGAGCCGGGCCCTTGCGTGGCATCAGGCCTTCTCCTTCTTCGCTCCGTACTTGCTGCGCCCCTGCTTGCGGTTGCGGACGCCCTGGGTGTCCAGCGTCCCGCGGACAATCTTGTAGCGGACGCCCGGAAGGTCCTTCACCCGGCCGCCGCGGACCAGGACGATCGAGTGCTCCTGCAGGTTGTGCCCCACCCCCGGGATGTAGGCGGTGACCTCCATCCCGCTGTGGAGCCGGACACGGGCGACCTTGCGAAGCGCCGAGTTCGGCTTCTTGGGCGTGGTCGTGTAGACACGGGTGCACACGCCACGACGCTGCGGGCTCCCCTTGAGTGCCGGGGTCTTGGTCTTCTCGACCTTGTCCTGCCGGCCCTTGCGGACCAACTGCTGGATCGTCGGCAACGCCGCTCCCGTTCCTCTTCCGTCCCTGCCGGTACCTGCCGATATGTCAGCTGTGTCCGACCCACGCGGTCGGGTGTGTCGCACCCCCTCGGAAAACCGTCGGGAAACCCGAGCGGTCTGCCATGGGATTGCGCCCGTCCACCTGAGGTGGGGCCGGGCCGTCCGAAGTCGCCGCCGGCCCGGCAGGACGGGCCACAGCGCCACTGGATGGCACAAGACACAGGTCAAACGTGCAGCGCACAGCGCCGCAGAAGGCGAGACTACCGAACCGGCAACCGATGTGTCGAATCGGGGGTCTCCGATGGTGGCGGAACCACCGCCCCCCGGGGCGGAACCACTAGCCGGCGGACGGCAGCTTCTGCAGCTTGCAGACGAAAAAGCCCTCGAAATCCTTGCCCGGGAGGATCCGGCGGGCGCCGGCGAGCGCCGGATCAAACGTCTCCGAGCGCCAGTGCCGCAGGCCCGGCCGCCATGCGCCCGGCGCCCAGCCGTCGATGTCGACCTCGATCGGGCACACCTGCACGGGGTGGTGGCGCAACAGGTAGCTCAGCGGAGCCTCGTTCTCCTCCGGCCCGAACGTGCACGTCGAGTAGACGAGGATGCCGCCGGGGCGCAACAGGCGACAGGCCGCGACCAACATCTTGCGCTGCAGCCAGCCATAGTTCGTCACCCGTTCCTCGCTCCAGTACCGCAGCGTGGCGGGGTCACGTAGGTCGACCAGACCCTCGCCGGTGCACTGGGCGTCCAGCAGAACCCGGTCGAACCGCCCCTCGACGAACTTGTCCGCGTACTGGGCCGGGTGACAGGTGGCGGCGGCGAGCCGGACGTGGAACTGCTGCGTCACCTCGCGCAGCTTGTCCAGCCGGGGCCGGATGCCGTCGTTCGCCCACAGGCTCGCGTCATTGTCGACCAGTGCGGCGATGTGCGCCGTCTTGCCGCCGGGCGCCGCACACAGGTCGATGATTGCCTCCCCCGGCGCCGGATCGAGGGCGAGCGCGGGCACGAGGCTGGAGATGTTCTGGATGTAGGCGTGGCCACCGGTGAAGATCTCCGAGGCGGACAGGACCCGCTTCTCACCGCCGAGGAGGTATCCGTCGGGGCACCAGCCGAGCGGCTCGAGGGTGAGCCCGAGCGCGGCGATGGCACGGCGGACCTCGGCTGGGCCCAGGGGCGACAACCGGTTCACCCGGACCCCGGTCCGCCGGTCGAGGGACAGGCGCGCGACAACCTCGGACTCGGCCATGTCCAGGATCTCACTCAGCCGCCGGACGAACAGCGTTCGTTTCCGGCTTCCTCCACCGACCCGCGCACCCCCGGCCACCGGTGACACGCTACCGAACCCGCCCACCTGGCGAATGCGGTCGATGCAGTCGATGCGCTGGATGCGGTTGATGTGGTCGATGCGCTGGATAATCCGGCGGCAGCCGGCGTCGTCGGCCACAATCCGCGGTCACGTTTCCCGACACCGCATCAAATCGTTCGACCGGCTGCGCTGACGAACAAATCCTCAACGATATCGAGCCCTGGGCCACTCCCTATGTGTCACCTTCGAGACTGATTACCCGCGCACTACCGAAGGTGTGAGCCGAGTCATGATGTTGGATGCTTGCCGGCTAATCCCCGCCCCGATAACTTCGATTTCGTCACCGTCAGTTCGGATGACTACGATGGAGGAATCATGCCTACTTCTCTCCGGCATCTCGACCACAATCAGGAAATCAGCCCGTCAAGTGCCTTCGGGCTGGTTATCGAGGTATCCGAGGACGTGGAGATTTCCGTTTTCAGCGCGGCTGAAGCCGTTGAGAGGCCGATCCTCGCATCGCTGGTCACCCGCTCCCCGGCGGACCGCGACGGTAACACCGTCGGTCGGGAGATGCTGAGTATCCGCACCGGCGGTGGGCGCTCAGCAGCAGCCCCGACCCCGGGGCCGGCCGGCAATGGCACCACGGCTGACGCCGGTACCGATGAGACCACCATCGACGACGCCGTCGAGCACCACGATGACGATCATACACCTGTCGGGCTCGCAGACATTCAGCGCAGCGACGGCTGATTACCGAACCGAAACATCAGGCAAGCGGTTCACAAGATGACAGAATCTCGCCGGTCGCCCTCCGAGGCCAGCGGATGGCTCGGGAAACCGAACCATCAGCAGACCTCGGTGAAGACGGCCCTGCGCAAGACATTCGCGACTGTCTCGTGGCTGTACGGGCGTCTGTTCTCCTGGCTTACCGGGAACCCCGACGCCGCTCGGATCGAGCATTTCATCAGGGATCAGAACAGAGCGGCCATGGCGCACGCCGGGCTCTCGGTGCTCGGCGCGACGGCCCTGGCCATGGCCCCGTTCGCAATTCGCGACCTGATTGACGACTGGCTGCTCCAGCTACGGACGAGCGGAATACTTCTCCCCGTTCTCCTCATCCTCGGCGCTTTTGTGCTCAGCGCCGTCGTAGCCACCCTGCAGTACATACTGATCGGCTACCTCAGCGAACGGCTGGCCTGCCGGATCCGCCACGACCTGCACGAGCACGCTGTTTCCCTGCCGTTCCCCCGCTTCATGCGGACCCGGCACGGGGACGTCGTCACCCTCTTCACCATTGATACGGCCAAGGTACAGATCGCCGGCGCCGTCTGTCTGCCTGCCGTCGCGACGATGGCGGTCGAACTCGTCGTCGCAGGTGTGGTGGCCTTCCTGCTGGAGTGGCGGCTCGCGTTCGCGGTTGCCGCGATCGGTGTGATTCCCCTCATCCTGCTGCGGCGCATTCGCGCACGCGTCCGGGAGATCAGCCGGGTGGAAGCCGAGCGGCATACCCGGATGGTCGATCACGTCATCGAGCTGACCGGGCCGGCGGGAGCGCTGCACCTGCGTGCGTTCCGTGCGCAGGGCGTCGGCCAGGAGGAGTTCGAACGACTGGACTCCGCCATCGCGACAGCGCTCCGCACCCGTGTCCAGGTGTTCGCCCGTCTGCAGCTCACCTCCGCGGGCAGCTCGGTGCTGACGACCATGACCGCGATCGGGCTCGGGGTATGGCTCTCCCTGGAACAGATAATGACGGCCGGCACCTTCGTGGCCTTCCTCAGCGTGCTGCTGCTGGCCTTTCGTTCAATCACCGGATTCGCGGACCTGCGCACCCGGTTGTTTGACGGCGAGTCCTCCCTCGTTCGCATTCTGGCTTTCCTTGACATTCCACTGGATCTCCCTCGCGTTACGGACCGCAGCAACGTTCGGCCACTGGCTATGATCGATCGACCGCGGCCACCGGAAGAAACCGTGTCGCAAGCCGAACCGGTGGTGTCAGAACCGGCGAGCGTTCCCCGTCCGCCCGTTCACGGCGATCTCGTCCTGGCGAACGTCTCGTACTCCTATGCCCCGGACATGCCGGTACCCACCTGGGCCGTCCGCTCAGTGGACATCGTCGTGCGCAAAAGCGAGATGGTTGCCGTCGTCGGATTCAGCGGCGCGGGCAAAACGACGCTCTGCTACCTCGCGAGCGGCCTGCTCACGCCCACCGCCGGGCGGGTTCTGCTGGGCGGGCGGGACGTCGCGGAACTCACCGCCGAACAGGCGCGAGCCGCGGTCGGCTTTGTCTCCCAGGAAGCGTTCACCCAACGCCGCACCATCGCCGAGAACCTCAGGTTCGGGAATCCGTCGGCGACCGCGGACGAACTCTGGGCCGCACTCGAGGCGACCGGTCTCGTCTCCCTCGTCCGGTCCCTGCCGGACGGGATCCACACCCCACTCGGGTGCGACGGCTATGAGATCTCCGGTGGGGAACGACAGCGGCTGGCCATCGCCCGGGTCCTGGTCCAGAACCCGCGGACGGTCATCCTCGACGAAGCCACGTCAAACCTGGACGCGCTGACCGAGGAAAAGCTCCGGACGTCGTTCGAACGTCTTCTCGCCGATCGCAGCTGTCTGATCGTCGCCCATCGGATGACGATGACCGTCGCCGCCGACCGTATCTACGTGATGGAAAAGGGCACCGTGGTTGAGGCCGGCCCGCATGACCGGCTGATCACAACCGGTGGAATCTACGCCCAGCTGAGCCGTGGCCGGGTGGGGCGGATGCCCAGACGAGAAAACGGCCACGGCGCGCCCCGGACCGTAGGCTGACCGGCGGCCCCACCCAAGCTGGCACGACAAGCGGCCCGTGTGATCGTGTCCCTGCGGACATGACCACACGGGCCGCTTGTCGGTCGTGGCGGGCCGGAACCCACACCGGCGGTTCCCGGGAACCCGGATAGGCCTGGACGGCTACCCGGGTTCCCCACGCTGCCTACCGGTACTCACTGCCTACCGGTACTCACTGCCCACCGGTACTCCCCGCCTACCTGTACTCCCCGCCTGTACTGCGGTAGTCGAAGTCATCCAAAGGCACGGCCTGACCACTACCGGTACCGAACGCTCCGTACTCGACGGTCGCGCCCTCCTCGTAGCCACCACCCACCGAGTACATGGACGCCCGCGCCTCCTCGGTCGGCTCGACCCGGATGTTGCGGTACCGGGAGATGCCGGTACCCGCCGGGATGAGCTTGCCGATGATGACGTTCTCCTTCAGCCCGACCAGCGAGTCCGACCGGGCGTTGATCGCCGCATCGGTGAGCACCCGCGTGGTCTCCTGGAAGGACGCCGCCGACAGCCACGACTCGGTCGCGAGCGAGGCCTTGGTGATGCCCATGAGGACCGGACGGGCCGATGCCGGCTGGCCGCCGGACTCGACCACCCGACGGTTCTCCTCTTCGAAACGCGCCCGCTCGACCAGCTCACCGGGCAGGAGCGTGGTCTCGCCCGACTCCAGCACGTTCACCCGCTTGAGCATCTGGCGGATGATGATTTCAATGTGCTTGTCGTGGATGGACACACCCTGCGAGCGGTACACCTCCTGGACCTGGTCGACCAGGTGCAGCTGCACCTGGCGCGGGCCGAGGATGCGCAGCACCTCGTGCGGGTCGACGGCGCCATCGACGATCTTCTGGCCGACTCCGATGTGTTGGCCTTCCTCGACCTTCAGACGCGAACGACGCGACACCGGGTAGGCGATCTCCTCGCCACCGTCGTCGGGCACAACGACGATCTTGAGCGTCTTCTCGGTCTCCTCGATGCGCACCCGGCCGGCGACCTCGCTGATCGGAGCCTTGCCCTTGGGGGAACGGGCCTCGAAGAGCTCGACCACACGCGGTAGACCCTGAGTGATGTCGTCACCGGTGGCGACGCCACCGCTGTGGAAGGTACGCATGGTCAGCTGGGTGCCCGGCTCACCGATCGACTGGGCCGCCACGATACCCACGGCCTCGCCGACGTCCACGAGCTTTCCGGTCGCCAGCGACCGGCCGTAGCACTGTGCGCACACACCCATCCGAGCGGCGCAGGTGAGCGCGGAGCGCACCTTCACCGATTCGATGCCGGCATCGATGATCTGCCCGATGACCACATCGCCGAGGTCGGTGCCGGCGGGCACCACAACATCGCCCGCGGCGTTCACCGCATCGGATGCGAGCGTCCGCGCGTAGGCCGCGGTCTCGGCGTAACGGTCACGGACGAGCGCTCCGTCCGCTCCCTTGCGGGCGATACGAGTGCCGATGCCGCGCTCGGTGCCGCAGTCGTCCTCGCGGACGATGACATCCTGGCTGACGTCGACCAGCCGCCGTGTCAGATACCCTGAGTCAGCGGTTCGCAGCGCCGTGTCGGCCAGACCCTTACGGGCGCCGTGCGTGGAGATGAAGTACTCCACCACGCTCAGGCCCTCACGGAAGTTGGCCTTGATCGGGCGCGGGATGATCTCACCCTTCGGGTTGGCGACCAGCCCACGCATGCCGGCGAGCTGCCGGATCTGCATCATGTTTCCGGCGGCCCCGGAGTTGACCAGCACCGCGACCGGGTTGGTCGGCGGGAAGTTCGCCTCCATCGCCTCGGCGACCTTGCCAGTCGCCTCGTTCCAGATCTGCACAAGTTCGCCACGGCGCTCGTCGTCGGACAGGAAGCCCCGGTCGAACTGCTTCTGCACCCGCTCCGCGCGCTGCTCGTACTCGTCGAGAATCTGCTTCTTGTTCGGCGGCGCAACGACGTCCTCGATCGCCACGGTCACCCCGGACCGGGTGGCCCAGTAGAAGCCGGCGCTCTTGAGCGCATCCAGCGTGGCGGCCACCTGGATCTTCGGGTAGCGCTCGGCCAGGTCGTTGACGATCACGGCCTGGGCCTTCTTGTTCATCATGTAGTTGAGGAACGGGTACCCCACCGGAAGCGCCTCGTTGAGCAGGCAGCGACCGAACGTGGTCTCCAGCGTGAACGGTTCACTGCTGACCCAGTCCGACGGCGGAGTCCAGTCGAGCGGCGGGGTGGTGTCGCGCAGCCGAACCTTGATCTTCGCCTGCAGTGCGATCTCCCGCGCGTCAAAGGCCATCTGCGCCTCGGCCACGCTGGAGAACGCCCTACCCTCGCCGATCGCGCCCTCGGCCAGCCGGCTGAGGTGGAACACCCCGGTGACCATGTCAAGGCTCGGCATGGCCAGCGGACGCCCGGATGCCGGCGACAGGATGTTGTTGCTCGACAGCATCAGGATGCGCGCCTCGGCCTGCGCCTCCGCGGACAACGGCAGGTGCACAGCCATCTGGTCACCGTCGAAGTCCGCGTTGAACGCGGTGCAGACCAGCGGGTGGATCTGGATGGCCTTGCCTTCGACCAGCTGTGGCTCGAACGCCTGGATACCAAGCCGGTGCAGGGTCGGTGCCCGGTTGAGCAGCACCGGATGCTCGGTGATGACCTCTTCGAGCACATCCCAGACGACCGGACGGGCCCGCTCCACCATCCGCTTGGCAGACTTGATGTTCTGCGCGTGGTTGAGATCGACCAGCCGCTTCATCACGAACGGCTTGAACAGTTCGAGCGCCATCTGCTTGGGCAGACCGCACTGGTGCAGCTTCAGCTGCGGCCCGACGACGATGACAGAACGGCCGGAGTAGTCGACCCGCTTACCGAGCAGGTTCTGGCGGAAGCGCCCCTGCTTGCCCTTGAGCATGTCCGACAACGACTTGAGCGGGCGGTTACCCGGGCCGGTGACCGGCCGGCCACGGCGGCCGTTGTCGAACAGCGCGTCGACGGCCTCCTGCAGCATCCGCTTCTCGTTGTTGACGATGATCTCAGGGGCGCCGAGGTCGAGCAGCCTCTTGAGCCGGTTGTTACGGTTGATCACCCGACGGTAGAGGTCGTTGAGGTCGGATGTCGCGAACCGACCACCGTCGAGCTGCACCATCGGGCGCAGGTCCGGCGGAATGACCGGAACGCAGTCGAGCACCATCCCGTTCGGGGAGTTGCGGGTGTTCAGGAACGCCGAGACCACCTTGAGACGCTTCAGCGCCCGGGCCTTCTTCTGCCCCTTGCCACTGCGGATCGTCTCCCGCAGTGATTCGGCCTCCGCGGCCAGGTCGAAGTCGACGAGCCTGCGCTGCAGTGCCTCGGCACCCATGCCGCCTTCGAAGTACTGCCCGAAGCGGTCCCGCAGTTCGCGGTAGAGCAGCTCGTCCGGCTCGAGATCCTGGACCTTCATGCCCTTGAAGCGGTCGAACACCCGCCCAAGATCATCAATCTTGCGCTGGACGCGGTCGCGGATCTGGCGCATCTCGCGCTCAGCCGCCTCCCGGACCTTGCGCCGGGCGTCGCCCTTGGCGCCCTCGGCCTCCAGCTGCGCGAGGTCCGCCTCAAGCTTCTTCTGCCGCGTCTCGACGTCGGCGTTCTTCTTGTCCTCGAGATGCTGCTTCTCGACGGAGATCCGCGCCTCGAGGGTGGGCAGGTCGCGGTGACGCGCCTCGACGTCCACATTGGTAATCATGTACGCGGCGAAGTAGATGACCTTTTCAAGGTCCTTCGGCGCAAGGTCGAGCAGGTAGCCGAGCCGGCTCGGCACACCCTTGAAGTACCAGATGTGGGTTACCGGCGCGGCCAGCTCGATGTGACCCATCCGCTCACGACGCACCTTGGCGCGAGTGACCTCGACACCGCAGCGCTCACAGATGATGCCCTTGAAGCGAACGCGCTTGTACTTGCCGCAGTAGCACTCCCAGTCCCGGGTCGGACCGAAGATCTTCTCGCAGAAGAGTCCGTCCTTTTCCGGCTTCAGGGTGCGGTAGTTGATTGTCTCCGGCTTCTTGACCTCACCGTGTGACCACTGGCGGATGTCGTCTGCCGTGGCGAGGCCGATGCGCAGCTCGTCGAAGAAGTTGACGTCGAGCACGTGTCTTCTCTCTCTGCCGTCTGGCTGCCCCCCCATCGCCGGCGGGCATTGCGAGTAATGGCGGCGACGGGGGGCTTCTGCCGTCAGTTATTCCAAGGTCGGCGGGACGCCGGGAAACGATCAGTGCATCCGGGCTACCGGACGCCGTGACCCGGCGGGTTTCTGATCACCAACTGCGAGTCACGACCACTGGTAGCACCGTCGATCCGCACAGCCGGCGGTCATCAGGTTCCCTTGGGGGCCTGCGGGCGCGCAGGTGGAGCCATGCTTGCGCGCCCCTCGGCCGACTAGTCGTCAGACCTCCTCAACGCTGCTCGGCTCACGCCGGGACAGATCGATACCGAGCTCTTCCGCGGCACGGAAGACATCCTCATCGGTGTCGCGCATTTCAATGGAGACACCGTCACTGGAGAGAACCTCCACGTTCAGACACAGTGACTGCATTTCCTTGATGAGGACCTTGAAGGACTCCGGAATGCCGGGTTCGGGAATGTTCTCGCCCTTGACGATGGCCTCGTAGACCTTGACACGGCCCAGGACGTCGTCAGACTTGATGGTCAGCAACTCCTGGAGGGCGTAGGCGGCACCGTACGCTTCCAACGCCCACACCTCCATCTCACCGAAGCGCTGTCCACCGAACTGCGCCTTACCACCCAGCGGCTGTTGTGTGATCATGGAGTACGGGCCGGTCGACCGTGCGTGGATCTTGTCGTCGACCAGGTGCAGCAACTTGAGGATGTAGATGTAGCCGACCGCCACCGGGTACGGATACGGCTCGCCCGTCCGGCCGTCGAAGAGCCGCGCCTTGCCGCTGGAGCCGATCAGCCGGTCACCGTCACGGTTGGCCAGCGTCGAGGCGAGCAGACCGGTGATCTCCTCCTCCCGGGCGCCGTCGAACACCGGCGTCGCCACGTTGGTGTCGGGCGGGGCCTGATGCGCGCCGATACCACGCAGGCGCTCCTTCCAGTCCTCGACGCCGTCGTCAACCTGCCAGCCGGTCTTGGCCACCCAACCGAGATGGGTCTCCAGGATCTGGCCGATGTTCATACGGCGCGGGACACCGTGCGGGTTGAGCACGACGTCCACCGGAGTGCCGTCCGAGAGGAACGGCATGTCCTCGGCAGGAAGGATCTTCGCGATGACGCCCTTGTTTCCGTGCCGGCCGGCCAGCTTGTCACCATCGGTGATCTTGCGCTTCTGGGCGACGTACACGCGGACGAGCTCGTTCACCCCGGGCGGCAGCTCGTCGCCGTCCTCGCGGGCGAAGACCCGAACCCCGATGACCTTGCCGGACTCGCCGTGCGGCACCTTCAGCGAGGTGTCGCGGACCTCCCGGGCCTTCTCACCGAAGATCGCGCGTAGCAGCCGCTCCTCCGGGGTCAGCTCGGTCTCGCCCTTCGGCGTGACCTTCCCGACCAGCACGTCACCGGGCGAGACCTCAGCGCCGATCCGGATGATCCCGCGCTCGTCGAGGTCGGCCAGGACCTCCTCGGCGACGTTCGGGATGTCCCGGGTGATCTCCTCGGGGCCGAGCTTGGTGTCACGGGCGTCGACCTCGTGCTCCTCGATGTGGATCGAGGACAGCACGTCGTCCTGGACGAGCCGCTGGGAGAGGATGATCGCGTCCTCGTAGTTGTGCCCCTCCCAGGGCATGAACGCCACCAGGAGGTTCTTGCCCAACGCCATCTCGCCGTTGTCGGTGCACGGGCCGTCCGCGATGACCTGACCGGCCAGGACGCGGTCACCCTCGTCGACGATCGGCTTCTGGTTGATGCACGTCCCCTGGTTGGACCGGCGGAACTTCGCCATCCGGTAGGTACGCCGGGTACCGTCGTCGTGCATCACGGTGATGTAGTCGGCGGACAGGTCCTCGACGACGCCGGACTGTGTGCAGACGACCACGTCGCCGGCATCCTTGGCCGCGCGGGCCTCCATGCCGGTACCGACCAGCGGCGCCTCGCTGCGCAGCAGCGGGACGGACTGGCGCTGCATGTTCGAGCCCATCAGGGCGCGGTTGGCGTCGTCGTGCTCAAGGAACGGAATCATGGCTGTGGCCACCGACACCATCTGGCGCGGCGAGACGTCCATGTAGTCGACCTCGTCCGGCGGGATGAACTCGACCTCGCCGCCCTTGCGGCGCACCAGGACGCGGTGCTCGGCGAACGAACCGTCGCCGGTCAGCGGCGCGTTCGCCTGCGCGATGACGTGCCTGTCCTCCTCATCCGCGGTGAGGTAGTCGATCTTGTCTGTGACCCGACCGGCCACGACCTTGCGATAGGGCGTCTCGACGAAGCCGAACGGATTGACCCGCGCGAACGTCGACAGCGAACCGATCAGACCGATGTTCGGGCCTTCCGGCGTCTCGATCGGGCACATCCGGCCATAGTGGCTGGGGTGGACGTCGCGGACCTCGAAGCCGGCCCGTTCCCGGGACAGACCACCGGGGCCGAGCGCGGACAGGCGCCGCTTGTGGGTAAGGCCCGCCAACGGGTTGGTCTGGTCCATGAACTGGGACAACTGGCTGGTGCCGAAGAACTCCTTGATGGAGGCGACGACCGGCCGGATGTTGATGAGCGTCTGGGGAGTGATCGCCTCGACGTCCTGGGTGGTCATCCGTTCCCGGACGACCCGCTCCATCCGGGCGAGACCGAGCCGCACCTGATTCTGGATCAGCTCGCCGACCGTACGCAACCGACGGTTACCGAAGTGGTCGATGTCATCCACGTCATATGACTTGTCCTTGCCCGCATGCAGCTGCACGACATATTCGATCGTGCGGACGACGTCATCCTCGGTGAGCACGCCCACGTCGTGCGGGACGTCGACGCCGAGCTTCTTGTTCACCTTGTAGCGGCCGACCTTCGCCAGGTCGTAACGCTTCGGGTTGAAGAAGAGGTTCTCCAGCAGCGTCTGGGCCGACTCGCGTGTCGGCGGCTCACCCGGCCGGAGCTTGCGGTAAATGTCGAGCAGCGCGTCGTCCTGGCTGGATGTGTGGTCCTTTTCCAGCGTCACTCGCATCGACGGAAAATCACCGAAGCGCTCGAGGATGCGCGCCTCGTCCCAACCGAGCGCCTTGAGCAGCACGGTCACCGACTGGCGGCGCTTGCGGTCGATACGCACACCGACGGTGTCCCGCTTGTCGACCTCGAACTCCAGCCAGGCGCCCCGGGACGGGATGACCTTGCAGGAGAACAGGTCCTTGTCCGACACCTTGTCGATGGTCTTCTCGAAGTACACACCGGGCGAACGCACGAGCTGGCTGACGACAACCCGCTCGGTCCCGTTGATGACAAAGGTGCCCTTCGGAGTCATGAGCGGAAAGTCGCCCATGAACACCGTCTGGCTCTTGATCTCACCGGTGTTGTTGTTGGTGAACTCGGCCGTCACGAACATCGGGGCCGAGTACGTCATATCCTTGTCCTTGCACTCCTCGACGGAGTACTTCGGCGGTTCGAAACGGTGGTCGCGGAACGACAGTGACATCGAACCCGAAAAGTCTTCGATAGGAGAAATCTCCTCGAAGACCTCTTCGAGACCCGACGTGACGGGTACGTCGTCACGACCGGCGTCGATGGCTTCCTGGACCCGTTCCGCCCACGCCTCATTGCCGATCAGCCAGTCAAAGGACTGGGTCTGCAGGGCGAGAAGATCGGGGACCTCGAGAGGTTCGATGATCTTTGCGAACGAGATGCGGGAGGAGTTAGGCGAGGCGGCCAAGGTGGTCCTTCCGGTGGCCTGATCGTCGGGCTGGCGGTGCTCATGCGTCCTTGGGCCGCCGACAACGCGATCATGATTCTTCTCACGTTGCCCTCGGCCTCCTCGAACAATCCGGCGAAGGGTGGTCGGGTGATCAGTGTCTCGCTACGGTTGTGCGGAGTGTCGGCGGGGGTAGTCCAACGGAACGCGCTGCTGCCCCACGGTGCGGGCAGACGCGACACGGTGCGGGCAGACGCGACACGGGCGTCGACGAGTAGTCCGTCACGACATCTTCCGAAGGAGGACACCTGTGTGGGAGGGTCATCCCAGGCTGGCGACGTGGCGGCGGTTCGGTGGCAGGTTGCGGTCAACGGTCTCGCTCGGATTACCTCGGTCCTTACGTCTGGACGGCCGCGCCACGGGACGCGGTTGCGCGCGGGGCCGGATCGTCGCGTACCCGAAGGAAACGCAAGCGCACGACGAAAGGGCAGCCCAAACGAGCAGTGTAGCCGATGGCCGCACTGCTGGCAAGGCTGCTCGACAGGTATGTCTCACCGCTTCCCGATGATGGAACTCCGTCCCGGGTGAGGTCGTCAACCCCAACCGGAAGACCGCATGCCGCACCCTAACAACATGGCACCGCAGCAGCTCACCGTAACAGCCACGGAACTGGCGTGGCACCGCGCACTCGGCCGACGACAGACTCCCGAGGGACGGGCTTGCCAGCGGCCTGCCGGAGGGGCCCCGGCAACCGGTCGGACCGCCGTTGCCCGCCTTGTCCGTTGACGAGCGGCGGCCCGACCGATCAGTGCCTACTTGACGGTGACCCCGTCGCTACTTGACGGTGACCGTCGCCCCGGCACCCTCAAGCGCGGCCTTGGCCTTCTCCGCGGCTTCCTTGGTGGCCTTCTCCAGGACCGGCTTCGGTGCGCCGTCGACGAGGTCCTTGGCCTCCTTCAGGCCCAGACTGGTCAGCGCGCGGACCTCCTTGATGACCTGGATCTTCTTGTCGCCCACAGCGGTGAGGATGACGTCGAACTCGTCCTGTTCCTCGACGGCCGGCGTCTCAGCGGCCGAACCGGCACCGCCGGCAACGGCGATCGCGACCGGGGCTGCCGCGGTCACCCCGAAGGTGTCCTCGAACTGCTTCACAAACTCCGACAGCTCCAGCAGCGTCATTTCCTTGAACGCGTCCAGCAGCTCGACGGTCGACAGCTTCGCCATCGTGGCGGTCCTTCCGGTTGTGATGGCACGCCGCCCGTGGCGGGTACCGGGAACTGGTTTGGAGTATCTGGTGTAGGGCTGGACGGACAGCTCTATTCGGCGCTCGGCGCCGCCGCGGTGGGTCCGTCTGTGGCCGGTCCGTCTGTGGCCGGTCCGTCTGTGGCCGGTCCGTCTGTGGCCGACGCCTGCGGCAGGGGGGCTTCGGACGCGGGCAGCTCGGCCTCCCGCTTGGCACGCAATGCCTCGGCCAGGCGAGCCGCCTGGGACAGCGGCGCCGCGAACAGGCGGACCGCCTGGGCCAGCGACCCGTTCAGCGCACCGGCGAGCTTGGCGAGCAGCACCTCGCGGGACTCGAGATCGGCGAGCTTGCGGATGTCGTCTGCCGACATCGACCGGCCCTCGACGACCCCACCCTTGACGATCAGGGCGGGATTGGCGCGGGCGAAGTCACGCAGGCTCTTGGCCGCCTCGACCGGGTCGCCGGTGACGAACGCGACCGCTGTCGGGCCGACCAGGAGTTCGTCCAGACCCGTGACGCCCGCCTGCGCGGCGGCAATCCTGGTCAGGGTGTTCTTCACCACGGCGTACTCGGTGCCCTCGCCCAGCGAACGGCGTAGCTCGGTGAGCTGGCTCACCGTCAACCCGCGGTACTCGGTGAGTACCGCCGCGGACGCGCCCCGGAACGAGTCTACGATCTCTGTTACCGCGGCGACCTTTTCCGGCTTCGCCATCGGGCTCCTTCATGGGGTCTGGCCAGTCGCCCGAAAGATGCCGGATAACGACAAACGCCCCGGCGCAGGCGCACGGGGCTGAAGTACCGGGGAGTACGCGGCTAGCCGCCAGCCCCGGGGCAACGCTCCCTCACCTGCGCGGGCCGCCCGGTCATACCGGACCTTCGGTCGCCCCGGAACGGGACGACGACCAGCGGTCTTCGGTTTGGTTCTTGTCAGATAGTACACGCAACGACCAGACACGGACCGACGGGCCGCCAAGCGGCTACCACGAAGGTCCGGGTGTCTGGAGCCCCGAACACCCGGAGCCCCGGACCGCGACCCGCCGGAAAGATCAGACTGTGGCATCCTCGAGAAGGTTACGGGTACGGCTGGGATCGACCGGGATTCCCGGACCCATCGTCGTCGTCAACGTGATCTTCCTCAGATAGCGACCCTTGGACGCCGACGGCTTCACCCGGACGATCTCGTCCAACGCGACACCGTAGTTCTCGATCAACTGCTCATCGGTGAAAGCGGTCTTTCCGATCACGATATGCAGGTTGCCCTGCTTGTCCACCCGAAAGTTGATCTTTCCGCCCTTGATGTCGCGGACGGCCTTGGCGATGTCAAGGGTGACGGTTCCGGTCTTGGGGTTCGGCATGAGTCCGCGTGGCCCCAGGATCCGGGCGATACGGCCGACCTTCGCCATCTGGTCGGGCGTCGCGACCGTCGCGTCGAAGTCCAGGAATCCTTCCTGGATCCGCTGCACGAGATCGTCGCTGCCGACGATATCCGCACCCGCCGCGGCGGCCTCGTCAGCCTTCTCGCCGACGGCGAAAACCGCAACCCGCGGGGACTTGCCGGTTCCGTGCGGCAGGTTCACGGTGCCGCGGACCATCTGGTCGGCCTTGCGCGGATCGACACCCAGGCGCAGCGCGACCTCGACCGTCGCGGCGTACTTGGTGGTGGACGTCTCCCGGGCCAGCGCAACGGCCTCCAGCGGCGTGTACAGGCGGTCCGCTTCGATCTTCTCGAAGGCGGCCCGGTATGCCTTGCTGCGCTTCATGTGTGTCTCCTTGTGGTCATGGCGGGCAGCCCGGACGGGCGCCCTCCCACAGTCGTTCCGGCCTTGGCGGTCAGCCGCTGACGGTTATGCCCATGGACCGCGCGGTCCCGGCAATGATCTTCTCGGCGGCGTCCAGGGTGGTCGCATTGAGGTCGGGCAGCTTGGTCTGGGCGATCTGGCGGATCTGCTCCGCGGTGAGGTTCGCCACCTTGGTGCGGTGCGGAACACCGCTGCCCTTCTCGATTCCAGCGGCCTTGAGGATGAGCCGTGCCGCCGGCGGGGTCTTGGTGACAAAGGTGAAGGAACGGTCGTCGTACACGGTGATCTCGACCGGGACGACATTCCCACGCTGTGACTCGGTGGCCGCGTTGTACTGCTTGCAGAACTCCATGATGTTGACGCCGTGCTGGCCGAGCGCCGGGCCCACCGGAGGTGCGGGTGTCGCCACACCGGCGT
>NZ_CAUVXP010000033.1:0-41212 GCF_963555955.1 Protofrankia sp. Cas3 | reverse complement strand
TCTCGGACATCATGGTCATGAACGGGCTGCGCAACGTGTTCCGGCCGCTGGGTCCGGCCACGCCACCGGGCGTACACGCGATCGGCGACGTTGTCTGCACCACCAACCCGCATTTCGGTCGGGGCACGTCGTTGGCCGTGGCGCACGCTCTCACCCTCGCCCGGGCGGTCGCGGAGAACCCGGCGGATCCCGAGCTGTGGCGTGAACGTGTTGACGCCTGGGTCCATGACGAGCTGCGGTCGTGGTTCGACGACGCCCGGTCACTGGATCGGTCGCGTTCGGTAGTCTGGCATGCCGCCGTGAACGAAACTGTTTCGGACGTTCCGGCCATTCCGGCCATGAGCCCGCCGAGCCCGGCTGCCATGCCGCGGTTCATGGTGCTCGCCGCCGCCACTGCCGACCCGGTGGTGGCACGCGCGGTGTTCCGCCACATGCACCTGGTCGATGCACCGGAGGACCTGCGTGCGGTGGAACCACGGGTGGCAGAACTGCTCGCCTCGGGATGGCGCCCGACGCGACCCGCGGACCTACCGACCCGGGCGGAACTCGTTGACGTCGTCTCCGCCGTCAGAGTTCCGGCCCTGTGACCGCAGGCCCTGTGACGGACGGCGCCGTGATCGCAGGCAGCGTGATCGCCGTGATGAGCAGGCCCTTGCCGAGCATCCAACGACCTGTGAACCCGGTCAGCTCGCAACCGGCGACGATCGGTCCCGCCACCAGCAGCCGGGCGGAGAAGGTACCGGTGGACGGCTCGACCGTGATGACCGCGTCGTCAAAGCCGAGCCAGCGCCCGGCAAGGGGAAACCACGCCTTGTAGACCGACTCCTTGGCGCTGAAGAGCAGCCTGTCCCAGCACACCTCGGGGTGGTGCGCCTGCAGGGGACCGAGCCAGGCGTGTTCCTCGGCCAGGGCGACATGGTCCAGGACGCCCGGCGGGACAACCGCGTTGGGTTCCGCATCGATACCGATCGTGACGACATCGGTAGACCAGGCCACGGCAGCCGCGCGATATCCCGCACAGTGCGTGATACTGCCGACGACTCCGGCGGGCCATTGCGGCTCGCGTCGGGGACCTGGCAGGATCGGCGCCGGCGGTAGGCCGAGCGTGGCGAGCGCGCGGTGGGCGCATACCCGGGCGGTGGTGAACTCCCGGCGTCGCTTGTCCACGGACCGTCCGAGGGTCGCCTCCTCCTCGGCGAACAGCACGGCGTCCGGGTCGTCGGTGAACGCCTCGACCGCGATCGCGTCGGCGGGCATAAGGGCAGTAAGCAGGCCGGTCTCAGTCATGTGTGTCTCAGCCCTGCCGGTTCGGTGCCTGCTGGTTCGGTGCCTGCCGACTCGAAAGGCTCCAAGCCGAAGGATACAGATCGGGCTCCGGCAGAATCTGACGGGGAACATTTCGCGGGATGGTCCAGCGGCGCCACTCCCGCGGATAACCGACCGAGACCTCCTCGAACCGGACTCCGTCGTACCAGGTCGTCCGCGGAATGTGAAGATGGCCGTAGACGACGGCCGTGGCCCGGAACAGACGATGCCAGTCGGCGGTGCTCTCGGTGCCGCACCACTGCGCGAACTCGGGGTGCCGCAAGATATCTGTCGGGTCGCGGACCAGCGGGAAATGGTTCACCAGGACGGTCGGCAGGTTCTGATCGCATTCGGCGAGTCGCGTCCGGGTATGCGCGACCCGTGCCTGTGACCATGCGTCCACACCCGGGTACGGATCCGGGTCCAGCAGGAACTCGTCCGAGCACACCACACCCGCCTCGTGGGCCACGGCAAGTCCTTCTTCTTTGGTGCGCGTGCCCGCCGGACGAAACGTGTAGTCGTAGAGCAGGAACAGCGGTGCCACGGTCGCCGGGCCACCGGCGCCCTCCCAGACGGGATAGGGATCCTCCGGGGTCAGTACGCCCAGGCCGCGGCACATCTGTACCAGGTGCCGGTATCGCCGGTCACCGGACAAGCACACCGGGTCCTTTCGCGGCGTCCACAGCTCGTGGTTACCGGGAACCCAGATCACGGTGGAGAAGCGGTCGCGCAGCAGAGCCAGCGCCCACTCGACATCCGCGACGACCTCGCCGACGTCACCGGCCACGATCAGCCAGTCTCCAGTCGACTCCGGGTGAAGCCCCTCGACGATCTCACGGTTCTCGGGATAGGCGACATGCAGATCACTGATGGCCAGTAATTTCCCAGCCGACGCCCGGGATGTGGTCACCCGTCCGACCCTACCGCCATTGCTCCGGACATTCCGCTGACACCGGAAAGGCGCGGGTCGGCCCGCTTTGGACCGCTGTCGCCCGGAGTCGGCTGGGATGATCCCGGTGGTGCGACGACGTCATGATGAGCGATGCCGGTCCGATGCCAATCGGCCCCGATTGTCCTCGCCCAGAGCTCGGCAGGCGGCGAGCGTGACGGCCGCGATCCGGTCCCGCTCCCGTCCGGTGATCGCCGTGGCCGGCACCTGGACGACGGTCGTATCGCCGTCCACACTCCGCTGAACTCCGTACCGGCCAGGCCCGGCCGGGTATCGGGAAACCGCCGACAGTCCTGACGGCTCCTCCAGTCCTGACAGCTCCTCCAGTCCTGACAGCTCCTCAAGCATGTGCGACATTTGCGGCCGAGGAAATCATACGCGGGCAATTGTCCTCGTGGACATTTTCGGACCGGAGGCGACGATGGACCGCCGGGTTGGCGTAGAACGACGGCGAGCGACAAGTCGCTCCATCGGTTTGCGGATGAGGCTGTGGTTCGCACTCTCCGGCGGTCGTCCTGTATGTACACCTCGGGCTTTCAGAACGACTCGGTGGGCGTTCCTTATGTTATCACGGTGTCCTGCTCGGTCTCACCCCCGAGGAATTGGGTGATTGGCATCCTCGCTGGCAGGAGTGATTAGCCGGCCCGCGCGGGCTCTATGCGCAGGTCTATGGTGAACTCGGGACGGGGTTTCCAGAACTACGAGAGTCGTCGCTGTCGGCTGTCGCGAGGAGGATCGGTAGCCGGCACGCTCCGCAAGCGGCGCGCGATGATGAGCGGACCGGCCGGTTCGAAGCGTATTCACCGCTTCCGGAGGCCCTTCGGCTGGCCGCTGTGAGCGACCGTTTCCATATCGTCCGTGGCCGGGCGCTCTCGCTCAGGCGCACGTGGCGCGGCTGGGATGTCGATGTTGAGACCGCTACTGGCTTCAGTACGCTCATGGTCCAGCCGTCGTCCACCGCTGGTGCGGCCACCACCCGTATAACGACGACGGTCTCGCCCGCCGGTCTCGATCGTATCGGCAGGGTTCGCCAGGAGCTCCTGCGTCAAGCGGACGAGATCTGCCAAGGTTCACTCCTCGACATAACAGCGTCGTATTCGACTGGTAACGGTGTGGTCGGCGTATGCAATGGCGAGGGCGACGAGGAGGACGTGCAACGGTTCGGCGCCGGCAATGCTTTTCGCGCCTTGCTCGCCCACCCGCAGGCGGGGCGGGTGGCCGAGTTCGAGCTGCCGTACGGGTCATATGAGCACGAAGCCTGTTCCCATCCCAGCGGCGGCGGTGGAGGCGCGCTGCCGGTGACGGAGGACCTTGAGGTTGAGGGGCTCCCCGGTGTCTACCTGGCCGGTCCGGGAAACTTCGTCCGGCTTGGAGCGGCCAATCCAGCGCTTACCATCATCGCCATGTCGCGTTGGCTCGGCGATTCGCTCGCAGCCTGAGATTCATGCCACCCGGTAACCCGTAGCGTCTGATCCGGCCCGGCCATCCAGCAGGCGAGGAGGTTGACAATGTCCAAGCTGGCGATCTTCGGTGGTGCGCTGGTCACGGACGAGCCGTTCCCGGCGGAGTTGGCCGTATACCTCGGCGCAGACCACGCCATCACCACGAACAGCGGCACGTCGGCGTTACATACCGCTCTTGCCGCGCTGGGCATCGGACCGGGGGATGAGGTCATCTGCACTCCGTATTCCTTTATCGCCTCTGCCTCCTGTGTGCTGCAGGCTGGTGCGCTGCCGGTCTTCGCCGACGTCGACGAGTCGCACACGCTCAGCGCTGCCGACGTCGAGAAGAAGATCACGTCTCGTTCTCGGGCGATCGTCGTCGTCCATCTCTACGGCGTCGTCGCGGATCTCGATCCGATCGTCGAGGTCGCCCGGAAACACGGTCTGTTCGTCGTCGAGGACCGTGCGCAGAGCATTAGCGCGACCTACAAGGGGAGGAAAGTCGGAACGGTCGGCGACGTCGGCTGCTTCAGCTTCTGCCAGAGCAAGCATTTCACCACCGGTGGTGAGGGTGGCGCGATCGTCACCGATGACGAGAATCTGAGCTGGGAATGTCGTTCTCTGCGGGATCACGGCTATGACGTGGTCAGGCGCATGGGGCTCATGGAGTTCGGACCGGAGTACATCCATCGGCGGGTGGGCTTCAACTACCGACTCACTGAGATGCAGTCGGCCATCGGAAGTTCCGAACTCGCCCGCCTCGACTCGTGGAACCTTCCCCGGCGTCGCGCCAACGGCCGCCGGCTGATCGAGGCGCTGAAGGACCATCCGCTGGTGATACACGCCCCCGTGGACTCGCAGGAGCGGGAAAATGCGTTCTGGTGGGCGCCCTTCGTGCTCGACTCCGAACGACTGTCGGTTCCCGTTGCGGAGTTCGCCGCAGCCATGAACGCGGAGGGCGTGCCCTACACGACGGTTCAGCTGGCGGAAATGTATCGGGAACGCGTCTTCGTCGAAAACAACGGCTTCGGGAAGCTGAACTACCCGTTTGACGACCCCAGTGCCACTCCGATCGACTATTCGAAGACGGACTGCGCCACAGCACGCTGGCTCGCTGCGCGGACGCTCCCATTCTATACCCACCCCGTCTACACCGAGCGGCACATGGAGCAGTACATCCGTGCTTTCGAGAAGGTGGCCGCGGCTTTCTACCTGGAGACACCAACGGGCACAGCATGAGTGAGGCTCCGAGTGCGCGAAAGGAGCGGCGATCGCGCACTCGTCGGCATGGAGGACCAAAGGACGCGCGACGATCGTAAGATCGCGCGCCCGCAGGACGCAGTCCCCGGAGCACTACCGGAGATCAGCCGCCGCGGCCGGTGCGTTTCGGGCCGGTGATGGTGTTGCCGAATTCGTCGACCAGGCCGGCACGGCGTAGCGCGTCCGCGAGCGCACCGGTCGGGACGCTTGATTCCCCACGACGGGGGCGGGGCTGTGCACCACGGGGTTGGGCGCCACGGGGTTGTGTATCGCGGGGCTGGCCACTGCGGGGTTGTGTATCGCGGGGTTGGGCGCCACGGGGTTGTGCCGCTGCGCGTGGTTGTCCGCCGCGAGGTGCCCCGCCACGGTCCCGGCGCGCGGCGTTCGGCGGGCCTGCCTGCTCACCGCGGCGCTCGGCGTCGTCATCCAGGCGCAGGGTGAGTGAGATGCGTTTGCGGGGAATGTCGACGTCGAGGACCTTCACCCGCACGATGTCGCCGGACTTCACCACGTCCCGAGGGTCGGCCACGAAGGTCTTCGACATCGCCGAGACGTGCACGAGGCCGTCCTGGTGCACGCCCACGTCGACAAAGGCACCGAACGCGGCGACGTTGGTGACCACCCCTTCCAGCACCATGTCGGGGGTGAGATCGGCGAGGGTGTTGACACCGTCGGCGAAGGTCGCGGTCGCAAACGCCGGGCGCGGGTCACGGCCCGGCTTCTCCAGTTCCGCCACGATGTCGGTGACCGTCGGCAGGCCGAAGGTGTCGTCGACGAAGTCCGTGGGCCGCAGCGCGCGCAACAGCGCGGTGTTGCCGATCAGGGCCGTGAGCTCGCCGGCGGTCGACGTCAGGATGCGCCGGACCACCGGATACGCCTCCGGGTGCACGCTGGAGGCGTCGAGCGGGTCGTCCCCGTCCCGGATGCGCAGGAAGCCGGCGCACTGCTCGAACGCTTTCGGGCCGAGCCGCGGGACGTCGGTGAGGGCCCGGCGCGAGCGGAACGGGCCGTTGGCGTCACGGTGGCGCACGATGTTCTCCGCGAGCCCGCCGCCGATGCCCGAGACTCGGGTCAGCAGCGGGGCGGAGGCGGTGTTGACGTCGACGCCGACGGCGTTCACCGCATCCTCGACGACCGCGTCCAGCGAGCGGGACAGTTTGATCTCGGAGAGGTCATGCTGGTACTGGCCGACCCCGATCGACTTCGGGTCGATCTTGACGAGTTCGGCCAGCGGGTCCTGCAGACGGCGCGCGATCGACACCGCGCCGCGCAGCGACACATCCAGTTCGGGTAGTTCACGGGAGGCATACGCCGAGGCCGAGTAGACCGAGGCGCCGGCCTCGGAGACGACGACCGTGGTGAGCGACAGGTCGGGATGCAGCCTGGCCAGGTCGCTCGCGAGCTTGTCGGTCTCCCGAGACGCGGTGCCGTTGCCGATCGCGATCAGATCGACGCCGTGCTGGGCCGCGAGGCGGGCCAGCACGGCGATCGACTCGTCCCAGCGCCGCCGCGGTTCGTGCGGGTAGATCGTTTCGGTGGCCACGACCTGACCGGTCGCGTCGACGACCGCGACCTTGACACCCGTGCGCAGGCCCGGATCGAGACCCATGGTCACCCGGGCGCCGGCGGGCGCGGCGAGCAGGAGATCGCGCAGGTTGACGGCGAACACCCCCACCGCGGTGTCCTCGGCCGCCTGCCACAGACGCATCCGCAGGTCGATGTCGAGATGGACGAGGATGCGTGTGCGCCAGGCCCAGCGCACGGTGTCCACCAGCCAGCGGTCGGCCGGGCGGCCCACGTCGGCGACGGCGAAGCGCTCGGCGATGGTCAGCTCGTAGGCACTCGGCGCGGGGGTCTCCCGCGGTGCGGCCTCCTCGACGGCCTCCTCCGGCTCCAGGGTGAGGTCGAGGATCTCCTCCTTCTCACCGCGGAACAGCGCGAGGATCCGGTGCGAGGGCAGCTTGGTGAACGGCTCGGCGAAGTCGAAGTAGTCGGCGAACTTGGCGCCGGCATCCTGCTTGCCCTCGCGTACCCGGGAGGTGAGCCGGCCCCGCGACCACATCCGCTCGCGCAGGGTCCCGATCAGGTCGGCATCCTCGGCGAACAGCTCGACCAGGATCGCGCGTGCGCCGTCCAGCGCGGCGCTGACGTCGTCGACGCCGCGCTCGGCGTTGACGAACGCTGCCGCGGCCAGCTGCGGGTCGAGGGTCGGATCGCCCAGCAGCGCCTGCGCCAGCGGTTCCAGGCCCGCCTCCCGGGCGATCTGCGCCTTGGTACGCCGTTTGGGCTTGTACGGCAGGTAGATGTCCTCAAGGCGCGCCTTCGAGTCGGCGGCCATGATCTGCGCCTCGAGTGCGTCGTCCAGCTTGCCCTGCGAGCGGATCGACTCGATGATCGCGGTGCGGCGCTCCTCCAGCTCACGCAGGTACCGCAACCGCTCCTCAAGGGTGCGCAGCTGCGCGTCGTCGAGCACGCCGGTCGCTTCCTTGCGGTAGCGGGCGATGAACGGCACGGTGGCCCCGCCGTCGAGCAGGTCCACGGCCGCGGTCACCTGGCCCTCACGCACGCCGAGCTCCTCGGCGATCCTGCGATGAACCGACGTCGTCACAATCTTGATCCGCCTTCGCGCTGGGGTCCGAAGTCTTCGTGACCAGCTTGCCTGATCGTCAGGCCCGCGTACGCGGCAGGCCGCGCAACGCGCGCAGTAGCTTCTCGTAACCGCGACCGTCGAAAAGATCGACAGGCTGCCAGGGTCGGAGCAGATCGGGGATGTCGCAGACCTCCAACCGCACCGGGATGATGTATGTCGCACCTTCGGGCTGTTCGCTCGCCGTATCGAGCGCGAGCCGGATCGCCCTGTGCAGGAAGTCCCGTCTGTTCGTCGCGTTCGCGCTCAGACAGACCAGGACGGCGGCGGACTCCCTGATTGCCTTCCTGACCAGCAGCTCCCGCTCCTTACCGGGAGGAATGCCCTCGTCGTCGAGCCAGGGCGCCAGCCCATCATTTCGCAGGCGATCATATAAGGCGCGTACACGTTCCTGATCGTGCTTGGAATAGCATAGAATAATTCGCTCGCTCGCGGGGTTGGACTGCTCGACCGCACGCGACGGCCTGTTGGTGATCAATTGTGACCGGTGTTTGTCGATCTCCGCAGTTAGTGGATCATCATGCGTGATGTCGTGACGGCCGGCGATCGTGGTCAGTACGGGATTGGCCGGGTACAGGTCAAGCGCCGCTTCGAGCAGGCGGTGGTAGGGATCGACGACGATACCGTTGTCCAGCTCGGCGAAAACCTGGTGCCACCAGTGGACGGGTATCGTGCCCTGCCAACCGGGGCGGTACCCTCGCGGATAGCCGATCCGATCCAGCAGCATTCCGGTGGCGCCCTCCGTTCCGGCGATCTTTGCGCAGGTGTCCAGTAGATCCCGGCGCTCGTCGGCCGAGAGCCGTAACTGGATTGGCCGACCAGTCCCGTCGCCCATCCTGCACCCCCTCCGATTTCAGGAATCCTACGGCGTGTTTCGGGTGGCGTGGCTCGGGAGCATTATTCAAAACCCCATGATACCGAAAAGAAGAACAGTCCACGTGCCACGTCATATGCATCGTGATAAGTGGAGTAAGGACGCCGGTAGTCTGTGTGGAGGATGCGCTAGTTCTTGAAGTGTGCGACAACTCTTTCTATCGGTGCTCGCAACGCGGACAGTTCGGCGTTGCACGTCTTGTCCATCTCGCTGAGCGCCCCGCCAGGTGGTGTTTTCCGGGGCGTCGCCATTCCGTCGCGGCCTTGGTAGCCATTGTCCCCGATTCCGCCGCCTGAGTGATTCACGATGTCAGCGACCGCTGTCGCGGCGAACGCGGCCGCGTCATGGTTCTTGCCCGCCAAGGGGTCGGAGATGAATATCGGTTCGCCGTCGAGAAGGCTGACGAGCCGCGCGTTGAACCCTGTAGTGCCCTTCTTCCGGCTCCATAGCTCGGGCTGGTCGTCGTAGGACCAGCACGGGGTGATCGTGCCGTCTACCAGGCACAGCCGCTCCTTGACGATCTCGATGGCCTCCCGAGCATCCGGGACGAACTCCTCGAGAACCGCCTTCACGACAGGCACCAGGCTGGTGATGATCCGCGAGATGGTCGGCTGCGAGACGTCATGCATGTCACCGATGAACTCCTCGGTGACATTGTGCCGGACGTACATGCACGCGATCTCCACCGCGCGCTCCAGTGTGCACGCCTTCGGCCGACCTCAGGACTCCGTCAACCGACCACCAACGCGAGCAACAAGTTCACACATCTGTGGCACCATCAGGTCGGTGGTACGCTGATATCGCAACGGTTCTTCCTCTGCGTGGCATTGGCGAGTTTTGGCGAATGAACCAATACCACCGGGAAGAACCGTTGCCTACGCGACACGCCGTGCTTGATCGGACGTTGAGCGGCCGGAGAATCGCTTAATGAAAAACCCGCCTAATGGCGAAATAACGTTTTGAATAATCCTCGGGGTACGGGTTGCGCATGAATTCCTCGGTAATTTGCATCTAGACCGCCTTCAGGTTCGGATTTCCTGGAGCCGCAGCAAGCCGACCGCCCCCCAGCTGAACGGACCCGTGGATAACAGGAGCACCCGCTCGCCGGGCACGATCTCGGTGGACTCAGCCAGCCCGGCGAGATTGATCAGGCCATCCGCAGCAAAAAGATGGCCGTATCGCGGCACGTTTCCACGGAACAGCCGGTCATGAGGGATTCTGGCGATGTCCGCGAAGTCGTCCAGGTTCGCCGCACTGTAGTTGTTCGCGACCATCCACTGGTAGGATTCCGCCGTGGTGCCCGAGGTCTGGTAGAGCAGCATGAGTGCGCTCCTGACCCCGGACATGAAATGCAGGTACTCGCGGAGCCCACGCCGGCGACCCGCGGCGGCCATCGCCGGGGCCGCCGCCTGCCCGATGCCCACGAGCTGGTAGGGGCCGGGCAGCCGGGTGGACAACAGGCAGGCGGCGGTATCACCGTTGATGGTCACCGCGTTGGGCATGGCCCGGTATTCGCCGGGCTGCGCCGGTATCGCGTCGGCGACCACGACCAGCACGGTGCGCAGGTTGGCCCCGACCAGCAGGCTTCGCGCGAGCCGCATCGCACTGGCCAGATTGCCCGACTCGCCGAGCCACACCCCGAACAGGCGGGCGGCGCCAAGGCCGAACGGCTCGAGCACGGTGCTCCTGACCGCCTCTTCCTGGGCCGTGGCCGGCGCGACGCCATAGCTGCAGCTGGCATAGACGACTGCGTCCACATCAGTGGGCGAACCCGTAGGCGCGCAGCCGGCCGGTCAGCGCGGTCGCCGTGCCGGCGCCGGCCGCCAGTTCCACCGAGATAAGCTCACCCAAAGCGTAAGTTTGATCACTTACAGTGACAACGCTGGTCGTCGGACTCACGAGGGCGAGCAGCTGTAATGCGCGAACACCTTCTCGATCAGACCGTCGGCGTTCACGACCAGGACCTCGGCGACCATCCTGCCGCCGACGCTGCGCATGTAGATCGTGATGCTGTCCAGGCCGCGCAGCACGTCGACGATCTCGAACTGCAGCTCCGGGTTGGCGTCCAGAGCACGCCCGAAGTAGTCACGCAGCCCGTCCCGCCCCCGCACCACGTAGGTACCGACGACCTGCTCGGCGAGCGGGGACGTCAGCTCGACGTTCTCGGCGTACAGCTCGACAATACTGTCAAGATCGTGTTTGTTCCACACCGCGATGTGGTGTTCGGTAAACGAGATGGCGCGCTCGACGGTCCACGGCATATCTGGTTCCTCCGATCCCGGCGGCTCGTCACAGTAGCCGCATAACAGTCGAGCTGAACAAGTAGTTTGCTCCGGCCCCGAGCACGTGGACGACATCGCCGGACCTGGTTGCACCGCACTCGGCCAGAGTAGCCAGTGTAATCAGCTGATCGTAGGCAAAGCAATGTCCGAACCGGGCAATATTGTCGGTCGGCACCCGACGGAATGGTATCCGGGCAACCGCCGCATAGTTCTTCAGCACCGGGGCTACGAGGTTGGCCAGCACCAGCGCCGCGAATTCGTCCGGGTTGCGACCTGTACGCGCATAGCTGCGGGCGCACACCTCGGTCATCCGCCCGGCGAACAGGTCGATGAACCTTAGGGTGTTCTGGACCGGGTCGAGCACGGACAACTCGGGCTCGATGATGTGTTCGACGTTCTCCACCAGATAGCCACGGTCGAGATCCGCACCGATGACGCAGGTCAACACGGAGCGTTATTCAGAAGTCGCCTGAAGCGAGTAACGACAACATCAACGAGCCCGGGCGGTTTGCCTTGCCGCGCCGGCGCACACCCATTCGTCGTTGACGACTGGCGACACAGCCCCAGTTGAGTAAACGGCAGACCACCGCTACGTCGGCCGTCACGCCACGAACACCCAAGGAATCGAATCGTCTCGCGTGTCGAGGTAGGACACCGGCCTCGCCCTGAGAGAAACGGAGTTACCACACAACCCTTCCTGACAGGACGAGAACCGGTGCGCAACAACTCTACAACAGGGCTTTCCGCCGACGAGATCCGGGAGATCATCTGCCGGATCGAGGACGTCATCGAGGTACGGCTCCCCAGCGGACGCCCTCCCGCCCTGGGTCTTTTCAGGCAGGTCGACATGCTGTTGGTGCTGCTCCGCCAGAACCTCAGCCAGACGACCGTGGCGGACCTCTTCGAGGTGAGCCAGCCGACCGTCTTCCGGACCTACCGCCGGCTGATGCCCCTCCTCGACCAGGTCCTCTGCCTGCACCAACCCGCGTTCACCGACGTGCTGGCCAACCGCGACACACTCGTCGATGGCACCGACATCCCCACCGGCAACCGGACCGGAGCAGCCGAGAACTACTCCGGCAAACGCCGACGGCAGGGCCTGAACGTCCAGGTCGCCGCCGCCACCGACGACACCGTGCTGGCCGTGTCGGACCCGGTGGCCGGTGGCCGGTGCCCGACATGACCGCCACGCCGTCACCGCATGCGGGTGGGAAGCGGTCCTCGACACCACCACCTGGACCGCCGACGCCGGCTACCAGGGAACCACCGCCACCACCCCGAAGAAAAGAACCAAGTACGACGACCTCACCGACTACGAGAAAACCGTCAACAAGACGATCTCCGCCCGCCGGTCGGCCGTCGAACGCTGCATCGCCCACCTGAAGAACTGGAAGATCCTCGCCACCGGCTACCGCGGCCGGCTCACCGAACTCCCGAACGTCATCCGAATCGTCACCCGACTTGAGTTCTACCGCCTTGGATGGTGACGTTATGAATAACGCTCTTCCTCTGCGTGGCATTGGCGAGTTTTGGCGAATGAACCAATACCACCGGGAAGAACCGTTGCCTACGCGATACGTCGTGCTTGATCGGACGTTGAGCGGCCGGAGAATCGCTTAACGAAAAACCCGCCTAATGGCGAAATAGCGTTTTGAATAATCCTCATTCAACGATCGGCCATCTCACCCTGTCGAATTCGAGGAGAAATTTTGACAAAAAAGGTGATCGAGCGGTATAATAAGGACTTTCCACGAAAGTGGGAACCCTCCAGGAGTGGGCGATGAACGACGCGCGGACGAATCCGCGATGGGACAACCGGGGCGAGCGGTTCACGCGAAATCTTGAGCGGCCCAAGGTCAGTTGCCTGCCCGGCGCCAGTGCGCGGGACGGGTAAACGCCGCCGGCAGGCGGGTGCCCGCATTCCCTTTCGCGGCGTTTACCTGCGGCTGGGTGAGAAAGAGGCTTCCGCGTAGGTCGGCCCCGCGCAGGTCGGCCGCGATAAGGTACGCCCCCCGGAGATCGCCGCGGCGCCGGCGCCTGCCGCCCGGCCGCGTTTCGACCTCCGATACCTGAGTGAGCCCCGGTCCGCGAGCGTGTCCTGCGCCCTGCTCGGGCGGGTTTTCGCGCCACGGGCCACCGCGGCCACCGCGGCCACCGCGGCCACCGCGGCCACCGCGGCCACCGCGGCCAACCTGTACACCCGGCTGCGGTCCGACGGGTTGCGTGGCCTGTGGCTCAAGGCTGAGAACCTCGGCGGCGGCCAGGACCGGCAAGAAGAGATCAAAAAGGCGATCGAGCGAAGCCGGGCCGTGGTCGTGTGCCTGTCGAGCGCCGTGTCCAGACCAGGTTCGGTCAACCGGCAGATCGTCTGGGCGCTCGACGTGGCCATGGAACAACCGCAGGGGGCCGTTTTCATGATTCCGGTGCGCCTTGAGCCGTGCGACATCCCCGATCGCCTGAGCAGATGGATGCATGTCGACTTGTTCGCCGACGACGGCTACCCTCGGCTGATCCGTGCGCTGCGGGATGTCGACCGCCAATATGGCGAAGGCTGACTGACCCCGGTTCTCGCCGACCGGTGCAGAACACGGCGGAACTCGCTATGATCCACGCGGACGGAAGGAGACGGATCCGGATGCGGAACAGCATGGCGGGCGGTCCGGGCCACAGCGTCGAGGCACACGTGACAAAGGCGCGCTCGCACACGATCGGTGATTTGTTGCGGCGGACGGCGCTTCGATATCCGGACAAGACCGCCCTCGTCGCTGGCGATTTCCGCGAGACCTATGCGCAGCTGAACGCGACGGTGAACGCGACGGCGCACGCGCTGTCCGATCGTGGGGTGGTCAAGGGCGACCGCATCGCGTTGCTGTCGCACAACTGCCGTGAGTTCGTCGTCGTCTATCTGGCGTTGGCCAAGCTCGGCGCCATCCTCGTCCCGGTCAATTTCATGCTGACCGCCGAGGAGATCGCGTTCATCCTCGACCACTGCGAGGTGAGCGGGCTGGTGACCGAGGATGCGCTGGCCCCGATCGCCGAGCGGGCGCTGACCGTGGCGGGTCGCGGGGTCGCCCTCGCCGGCCTGATCAGCTCGGGTGCAGCGGAGCAAGGTGCGGCGGAGCGGGGCACAGCCGGCCGCTGGGAGGACGTCACGTCCTGGCTGGCGCATGCCGACACATCCGAACCGGATGTGGCCATCGGTGATGACGACCCGGTGCGCCTGATGTACACCAGCGGTACCGAATCCCGGCCCAAGGGAGTCGTGCTCACCAGCCGCTCGTTGATTGCGCAGTATGTCAGCTGCATCATCGAGGGTGAGCTTTCCCCGGACGACATCGACATACAGGCACTTCCCTTCTATCACTGCGCGCAGCTCGACGGCTGCCTCACGCCGGCCATCTACCTGGGTGCCACCAGCGTGATCCTGCCCAGCGCGGACCCGGCGGCCATTCTCGCCGCGGTGGAGCGGGAGCGGGCGACGAGGCTGTTCTGCCCGCCGACGGTGTGGATCGGCCTGTTGCGCTGCCCCACCTTCGAGTCGCACGACCTGTCGTCGTTGCGCAAGGGCATCTACGGTGCGGCGCCGATGCCCGTTGAGGTGCTACGGGAGATCCGGCAACGGCTGCCGGAGCTGCGGTTGTGGAATCTCTACGGCCAGACCGAGATGGCGCCGGTGGCCACGGTCCTGCCTCCGGACCTTCAGGAGGCGAAGGCGGGTTCGGCCGGCCGGCCGGTTCTCAACGTCGAGACCATGGTGGTGGACGACGACGACATGCCCGTCCCGGCTGGAACCGTCGGGGAGATCGTGCACCGCAGCCCGCACGCCATGCTCGGTTACTACAAGGATCCGGAGAAGACGGCCGAGGCGTTCCGGAACGGCTGGTTCCATTCCGGTGACCTCGGCGTGTTTGATGCCGACGGTTATCTCACGGTCGTGGACCGGAAAAAGGACATGATTAAAACCGGTGGTGAGAATGTCGCCAGTCGGGAGGTCGAGGAGGCGATCTACGGGCATCCGGCGGTGGCCGAGGTCGCCGTGTTCGGCATCGCCCATCCCTACTGGATCGAAGCGGTGACCGCCGTCGTGGTCGCGCGCCCAGGGGCGGCGATCGCCCCCGAAGAGATCATCGACTACGCGCGCGGGTGTCTGGCCAGTTACAAGACCCCGAAGTATGTCGTCGTCACCGACCAGCTCCCGAAGAGCCCCAGCGGTAAGATCCTCAAGCGGGAGCTGCGGACGATCCACGCTCATCTCGCCGGCGCCGTCGTACCGTGATCACTTGGGGCTGGTGTACCATTCGGACCCCACGCTGATGAACACCCCGTCCGCCTCGGCGCTGACGCTTTCACCGATCAGCAGCCTGGCCGTTGCCCGGACTTTACGACCCTCGACATCGAGAAGCTCGGATTCCGCCCGGAGCGGTGTTGAGATCGTCACCGGCGCCTTGTAGCGGATCGTCATCGTCCCGGTGGCGATGAGTTTCCCGGCGAGGGATGCGGCATGTCCGAGCATGACGTCGAACAGCGCGGCGATGTAGCCACCGTGGACGTTGTTCCGGCTGCCCTCGTATGCCGGCCCGAGGGTCACCTCGCCGTGGAACATCTCGCCGCGGTGTTCGACGATCAGCGGCGGGGCGAACGGGTGGGAGCGGCCGAAGATGGGATGCCGTTCCCAGAGCACGGCATTGTCGGCACTGCCGATCCGCAGCCCCGCCCGGCCGTCGTACCGGCTGGCGCGGGCGTGCGGCCGGGCTAGGCGCTCCATGCGTTGCGCGGCGTCGGCGATGGCGCGCAGGTCCTCGGTGGGTATGTCGCCGGTCGCCAGGTGTCCGGCGAGCGCCCGCAGGGCCGCCGCGGCCCGGCGCGCCTCGCTCAGTCCGTCGGTCACCCCCTCGTCCAGCCCCTCGCCAGTTGCCGCCGTCGACGAAAGGGTCGACGGCCCGGTCGGTCTGTCGGGCCGCTCCTGGCCATCTGACATGCTGGGATCTCCTCACTTCGGGTGTCGTGACCATCGGACGGCCCGACATCCCATCCGCCAATACTCCTTCAAATAGTAATATAATTATGCTGAACTTTCGACTGTCTGGTCGGCTCCCTCATCGGACGGGTGGATGTCGGCCCAGGCATGGGAGAGCGCTTCGGTGAAGATTTCCGGGGGCTGTGCGCCGGAGACTCCGTACCGGCTGTCGACGACGAAGAACGGCACGCCGGTGGCACCCAGTGCCCGCGCCCGGTGGGCATCGCCGTCCACCACGTCGGCGTAGGTGCCCTCGACGAGTACGCGGCGGGCCTCGTCGGCGTCCAGACCGGCTTCACCGGCCAGTCCGACGAGGCACTCGCGGTCGAACAGGGACCTCCCTTGGGTGAAGTGGGCCAGGTAGAAGCGCTCGACGACGGCGTCCTGGATGCCGCGGTCCCCGGCCAGCTGGACGAGCCGGTGCGCATCGGCGGTATTGCCGACAAACCCGTCGACCAGGTGGTATTCCAGGCCGACGGTGGCTGCGGTGCGTTCGACCGCGACCTGGCTCGCCCGGGCCTGCGCTTCGGTCATGCCGTACGTGGCGACCAACATGGCGGTCTGGCCGACGACGCGGTCGGCGGGCATGGTCGGGTCGAGCTGGAATGAATGGTGGACGATCTCGATCTGGTCGCCGTGGGCGAAGCCGGCCAGCGCCTGCTCGAAGCGGCGCTTGCCGATCCAGCACCACGGGCAGACGAGGTCGGACCAGATGTCAACCCGCATGGGGTTCTCCTCGGTGCTGGTCGGAATGTGCTGGTTGGGATGCGGTCGGGATGCGGTCGGGATGCGGTCGGGATGCGAGGGCAGGGTACGGCGGCTGTGCCGGCCCTGCTGGAGCAATGCTGACCGAAATATGAGGTACACCTCGACTTATCCCGATGTCCGGCTGGTGTACGTGGCGGTCTGGGGTCTGGGTCTAGTCTGCGGTCTGGGGTCTAATTGAAGAGTTCTTCAATTAGCGACATGGTGGATGGCCTGCTGCGCTCGAGCGGCGGGCCGCTGAGCAGGGGAAGGGCGAGCCGAGGCCGATGCCGGGGACGAGGGTGACCAGGGCCGCGCGGACGCAGGTTCCGCTCTATCAGGCGAAGGCGGAGTTCTTTCGGATGCTGGGGCATCCGGTGCGGATCCGGGTGCTGGAACTGCTCCAGGACGGGCCGATGCCCGTTCGGGACCTGCGCTGCGCCGTCGAGGTGGAGCCGTCGAATCTGTCCCAGCAGCTGGCGGTGTTGCGCCGCTCGGGGATCGTGACGGCGACCCGGGACGGCTCGACGGTCGTCTACGCGCTCGCGGGCGGGGACGTGGCCGAGTTGATGCGGGCCGCGCGAAGGATCCTCACCGAGATGCTCGCCGGGCAGGAGGAGCTGCTCGCGCAGCTGCGCGAGGCCGACACGAGGTCGATGTGAGCGCGGCGATCGCGCCTGGCCGGGTGACCGGGCGGGTGACTGGGCGGGCGGTGTGGGGCCGGTTGCAAGCGGTGCTGCCCACCCGGGCCTCGTTCATCTCGATGGGCCGCTCGCCACGTAAGGACCTGCTCGCCGGACTTACCGTGGCGGTGGTGGCCCTACCCCTGGCGTTGGGGTTCGGGATCTCCTCCGGGCTCGGTGCCCAGGCGGGACTTGCCACCGCAGTGGTCGCGGGCGCCCTTGCCGCGATCTTCGGCGGATCCAATCTGCAGGTCTCGGGACCAACCGGCGCTATGACCGTGGTGTTGGTACCGATTGTCCACACCTACGGTCCCAGCGGAGTGCTCACCGTCGGGCTGCTGGCGGGATTGCTGCTGGTGACCCTCGCATTGGCGAAGGTCGGCGGCTACATGCGCTATGTGCCGGCGCCGGTGGTGGAGGGTTTCACCGTGGGGATCGCCGCCGTCATCGCCCTCCAACAGGTACCCGCGGCGTTCGGGGTGAAGGCCCCACCCGGGGACAAGGTCGTCGTGGTGGCCGCACGTGCCGTCATCGACTTCGCCGGACATCCGCACTGGGCGGCCGTGGTCCTGGCCGGCACGGTCATCGCGGTCATGCTGGCCGGGGGCCGGTGGCGGCCGACGGTGCCCTTCTCCCTCGTCGCGGTTGTCGCGACAACCGTCGCAGCGCAGGCCGCGCACCTGCCGGTGGCGCGCATCGGCCACCTGCCGGCCGGGCTACCCACCCCCTCGCTGGGCTTCCTGGACCCTTCCGCAGTGCCGGGACTGCTGCCTTCGGTGGTCGCGGTCGCCGCACTCGCCGCGCTGGAGTCACTGCTGTCGGCGACGGTGGCGGATGCGATGAGCGTGTCCGATCGCCATGACCCGGACCGGGAGTTGTTCGGTCAGGGCGTGGCCAACCTGGCCGCACCGCTGTTCGGCGGGGTTCCCGCCACCGCCGCGATCGCCCGCACCGCGGTCAACGTCCGTTCCGGCGCGGTGTCCCGACTGGCCGCACTCACCCATGCGGTCGCGCTCGCGGTCATCGTGTTCGCCGCGGCCCCCCTGGTCGGACGCATCCCGCTGGCGGCGCTTGCCGGGGTGCTGCTGGCTACCGCCGTACGCATGGTCGAAGTCGGCTCGGTTCGGGTGCTGGCGCGTGCGGACAGGGGCGACGCCGCGGTACTGGTGCTGACAGCGCTGGCCACCCTGGCGCTGGACCTGGTCGTCGCAGTGATAGCCGGCCTGGTCGTGGCCGGAGCGTTGGCGCTACGCCAGGTTGCCAGGGCCGCGCGGGTCGAACAGGTCGCACTGGACGATGGTCTGTCACCAACCGACCACCACGCAGAAGAACAGGCCCTGCTCGCGCGGCACATCGTGGCATACCGCATCGACGGGCCGGTGTTCTTCGCCGCCGCGCACCGCTTCCTCCTGGAACTCACCGACGTGGCCGATGTCCTGGTCGTCATCCTGCGGATGTCCCGCGTCACTGCGATCGACTCCACCGGAGCCCTGGTCCTCAAGGATGTGATCACCAAACTGGAACGCCGTGGCATCTGCGTCCTGTTGTCCGGTATCAGGCCCGGCCATCAGCAGGTGCTGTCCACCTTCGGCGTCGCCGAGCACCTGCGCCGCGACGGGCTGCTGTTTCCCGACACCCCCGCCGCGATCGCGCACGCCCTGCTCCTGGCGCCGGATGTGCTGTCGAATCCGCGTGCGGCGCTCTCCCAGCCGCAGGTGGAGGGGACATGCTGATTCCCAGCCCGACCGGAGTGAATCCCGCGTACAGCATCCAGATCCGTGTCCCGGCCCGGGCGGTGAGCGAGGTCCGGTCGGTCATCGCCGACGCGCCCGGTACCGTCACCGTTCAGGCGGACGAACCCGACCCGGACGGTGCGCACCGTATCATCCTGGACGCGGACAGTGCACGCACCCTGACCTGGCTGACCGCCGCGCTGCGCCGCCGCCTGGGCACCGACCTGTTCCACGCCGAAGACCTCGTCTTCGCGACCGCCTCCACGGGCAAGCTCGCCCAGCAGGTGCGTGCGGCCGTCACCACCGGTCATGACGTCGCGCTGCTGGACGCCGACGCCGACCGCCGGGTGATCACCCATCTCGCCGCCCATCCACGCCATACCGACCGCTACACGGGCCGCTCCCGGCGGATTGCGCTGATCACCGACGCCAGTGCCGTCCTGGACTTCGAGCCGATGCCCGCCGAGACGGCTCTGCCGGCGGTCGAGTCCCAGGCCGTCCACCTGCAGCGGGCAACCGGCCTGGACGTCATTCCGCTGCCGGTCGCCACGCGCGGCGCCGACGAGCTCGCGACCGTCATCCGGATGTTGGCTCCGGGCTTCGCCGCGACCGTCCTCGTCCACACCCACATCCGCCACATCGAGACCGCCCGCGCTGCGGTCGACAACACCCGGGCCGACGCCGCCTCCCAGCTGTTGCTGGACGCGGTCAACGACGGGCTCGCCGTGGCCGCCACCGCCGCGGCGCTCAACGCGCTGCGCGCGCGGGCCGTCGACCTGCGTCGGGCCCGGGTCATCCTCGTCGACCCGGCACGAGGCGGGGACCTGGCTGGTCTCCTGGTCGCGGCCGGGATCGGTGACATCACCCTCTACGACCCGGTGGAGTACGGCATCCAGGCGCTGCATGCCGTTGCCGACCAGACGGATCTGGTCATCGACCTGATGGGTCTCGCCGCACCACCGCTGGGCGTCCCGGTACTGCGGACCCGGTTGGAAACCCCACCCCCGATGCTGGCCGCCACCACCGGGCCGCGCCCGCTGCACGCGCTGCCGGGCCTGGTCACCGCGGCCGTCACCACTCGGATGCCGATCACTGCGGCGGCACGTCTGGCCGCCGCGTACGCTCTGGCCGAGCAGGCGGAGCCCGGTGCCCTGTTGCCCGCGCTTGATCATCCGGAACTGACCGCGGCCGTCGCCGTTGCCGCCATCCGGGCGCTCACCGCGTCGCAGTGACCCGCGCCGCGGGTGCCGTCGGCGTCGCGGCGTTTCTCGGTGCGACACATCGGGGTTTTCTCCTGTGCCCGTCCGATGAACAGCACTCCTTCGGTGCCGGTGAATCGGGCGAGGTGCTGGTGCGCGACGTCGTCCTTGCGTTGCCCCTTAACGATGTGAATCTGATGCTACTGCCACAACACCAGATTCACATCGTTCCCAAAGAACGCCCGGCAACAGGTCGTTCCGAATAGCGAGGGGGTTTCCCGGGTCGGCCTGGGGCGCGCGATGGTGGTGGCGTCGCGCGCCCTTTGGCTGGTCAGGCGTGCTGTGAGCGGACGGTCGGGAGCTGTGCGGTGCGGGCGGGGCTGTACTGGTAGTTGGTGACCAGGCTGACCGCGAGTACGGCAAGGCCGCTGCCGAGGTAGAAGGCGGAAAGCCCGCCGTCGGTGTCGGTGAACGACAGCGCGACCGGCGACAGGACGAGAAGAGCGGCGGCCAGGTAGTCGCCGGCCGAGTGCACGGTGAAGGGCAGTACCTTGACGACGCCGAGCGGGTAGCGGGTGAGCATGCTTACCACGGCGATGACGATTCCCACGGTGACGCCGGTTGCGACTGCGAGCGATGAGCCGCCGGCCGCCAGCGGGACGATGATGAGCAGTGCGGCGACGGCGTAGTCGGCGATGGCGTGGAACCAGGCGGGCAGGAAGCGGACGAGGGACATGGCGGAACCTCCAGGCGTTGGTCGGGTCTGTCGACGGTCCGGTTGTGCTTTCCGTCTGTTGTTCGGTGCCCGATGGCGGTCGGATGGGTCCGCGGACCGCCTTATCGCCTCAATCCGCTGTCGTCTCGCCGACACCACCGGGATGACTCCGTCGGATGGGGGTGCGGCTACCGGCGGTGCTCTTCGCGCCGGAGAACCTGGAGGTTTCCCGGATATGAGCGGATCAGATGGGTATGGCGTCCAGCGGCCACTCGTGTCCGTGGGAAAGAGCGTCAACCGTTATGTCGACACTGATCCGCTCGAAGGTCATTCTCTCATGCTATGGCGGCGGAGGAGAACGGCGACCAGGTAATGGACGAGGTACTGGCGGCGCTGCCCCGGTCGGTGGCGATAGCGTCGCGACCATGAGCCGGACCCGCGGTGACCAGATCCGCATGAGCCCGCAGGAGATCGACGAGTTCCTACACGGGCACTGGAGCGCTGTGATCGGCAGCAACGGGCCGCATGGCATCCCGCATCTGGTAACGGTGAGTTACGGGCTGATGGATGGCCGGATCGTGTTCAGCTCGTATGCGAAGGCCCAGAAGATAGTGAACCTGCGCCGTGACAGCCGGATCACCTGCCTGGTGGAGGACCTGGGCGAGAGTTACGGGTCGGTCCAGGGCGTACTGGTCTACGGTCGGGCGCGGCTGATCGAGGAGCCCGACGAGATCCGTCCGATGATGAAGGCGGTGCTCACCCGGATAGCTGCCGCGGGGCGGGCCATCACGACCGACACGATGGCCGAGCGTGTCGTCGAGAAGCGGGCTGCCGTGCTCGTCGAGCCGGACCGTGTCCTGTCCTGGGATCACCGTCGCCTGGACGGTGCCTACTGAGGGCATGAGGGTCAGGTGCGCACAGGGTGTTGACCAGGGTGCGGGTGGCCGGTTGTGTGTGACTTTTAGAAGTAGATGACGTGCCTCTTCAAGAGCTATTTGTCGCTCACTTCATCTCTGGTAGCGGTCACTCAGGAGCTTGAGGAGTTGCCAGGCCCGGTGGCATCCGGGACGGCTCCGCGTACTCCTGAAGGGCAACTCGTCACCGGTTGGCCAGGCGACGCTGGAGTTCGACGTGGCGGAACTGGTAGACCGTCCCGACCTGACGCAGCACACCCCGGTGCTCGTGCGCGTCAGCGAGAAAGGCCATCAGCTCTCGCGGCAACCGGCCCCGCATCGCCAGCCACGCCCGCGCCACGGCAAACGATCCCCACGCCGTCTCGAGAAACCCGGCCGTGAGCCCGAACGCGAGCCCGCCTGCGAGCCCGCCTGCGAGCCCGACCGTGAGCCCGACCGTGAGCCCGACCGTGAGCCCGACCGTGAGCGCGAATGATCGGAGTGCGGCCCAGTCCTGGACGAGGATCGATATGGGATCGGCAGCCGCTGTGAGGTCAGCCGCAGCGGCTTCGAGCCCAAAGAGGAGCCCGAACGCGAGCCCGGCCGTGAGCCCGGCCGTGAGCCCGACCGCGAGCCCGAACGCGAGCCCGACCGCGAGCCCGAACGCGAGGCTGGAGACGCTGGGGCGCCACCGTATTTGCCGCGCCGGGATTCCTGCCTCCCACACGAGCCCGGCCGTGAGCCCGACCGTGAGCCCGACCGTGAGCCCGACCGCGAGCCCGAACGCGAGCCCGAACGCGAGCCCGAACGCGAGCCCGAACGCGAGCCCGAACGCGAGCCGGGGAAGCCAGCGCCGGTGTGGTGAGACAGCGGTGGGGAGTTGCCACCAGGCAAGGTCGGGGGTGCCGTGCAGGTTGTGGTCGAGGTGGCGGGCGAGGAAGACCAGCCACCGTTCGGCGTCGGCTGCCGGCCAGGGGCAGCGCCGGGCCGGGTCGGGATGGGGCCGGTAGGCGGCGGGGATGAAGGCGTCGAACAGGTGCTCTTCGACCGCGGAGCGGGTGGGAAAGAGACCCGGGTTGAGTAGCTCGAGCGGTCGACGAGGGACAGCGGTCAGCGCCTCGCCTGGGCGAGGGTTGTAGATGGCGCGGGCCAAGGTGGTCATCAGGGGGGTGGTCAGTGCCTGCGCCACCGGAGGGGGAGGGCTGGCGGTGAGGGTGGCAAATACCGGGTCCCACCGGGCGGCCGCAGCCGGCCCACCCGCGGAGGCGTGCAGGTAGTCGGTGATGGCGGCGGCGTCGAGCGGGCACAGTTCGACGCCCGCGGCACCGGTCAGACGGACCTCGATTCCCCCGGCCGAGCGTACGGCTGCCTGGTAGGGCCGGCTGCGGGCAGCCAAGACCAGCCGCTGCCCCGGCCGCAACGCCTGGTTGATCCGGGCGATCGCACCGCCCCGGACCGTTTCCGGGATCTCATCGAGCCCGTCCAAGACCGCCACGATCAGCCCTGCGTTCAGCAGCGCCCGCCCCCGACTCAACCCGCCGGGCCCCGGGGCCGGGTCACCCAGACCGGGATGGTCGGCGATCAGCCGGGTTTCCAACCAGTCGTACAGGTGCTGCCCGGTCGGGTTCCAGGAAGCCAACGGCACCAGGACCGGTACCGGCTCGGCGGGGCCACGCCGGGCAAGCAGGTCCAACACCAAGCGCACCAGCAGCATCGTCTTGCCCGCCCCCGGCTCGCCGAGCACCACCAGCCGCCCGGTCGGCACCCGGTCCAGCGCCTCAATCAGCTCGTTGCCGCTGCCGGTGAGCCCGGCCGGGCCGGCGGCCCAGATCCCCGCCGGCGGTGGGGACGGCCAGCCGGCACCGCCGCCGGTCGCCAACCGGACCAGCGACTCCCAGTCCTGCACCAGCCCCGGATCCGCCGGCTGCCAGCGCACCGGCAGCGCGTACGGATCGTTCAGCCTGCGCAGCTCCGCCTCAGCCGTCCACTGGTCGCGGACCGCGACCGCGATCTGATCGGCGACCTGCTCCACCGTCAGGTCCGCGTTGTCGGCTCGGTCGTCCCGGTAGGAGGCCCACGCCAGCCACAGCCCTGGGGGCCCCAGGACACCGCCCACCACCCCGATCCAGGCGATCCCCGAGTCCGGCCGCAGCACCCACGCCAGGACACCGGTGACACCAGCCGACAAACCTAGCAACAGCAGCGTGATCAGACCGGCGCGCCGCGCCCGAGATCCCCCCATGTCACCATCATCACGACCAGCCGTCAGCGCCCGCACACCGCCAGGTCCGCACGCCATCCACCAGCCCAGATTCAGCGACCTACATCACTGAAGGTCACGTTGTGTCGAACCGGGCGCTCCTATGAGCCGACGGGTGCGACGGCCGGGTGGTGTGCCGGGTGATGGTGGGCCGGGCTGGTGTGGATCGTGGCGGCGGCCAGCCGGGGGACGTGACGCAGCAGGTGTGCCTCGGCGGCGTGGGCGATGTCGTGGGCGTCCACCAGCGACAGCTGCGGATCGACCGTCACGTCGACTTCCGCGCGCAGCGCATGGCCGATCCAGCGGATCCGAAGCTCGCGGACCGCGCGGATGCCCGGGGTGTGGGTCAACGTGTCGGTGGCCTCGGCGACCAGGGCCGGGTCGACCGCGTCCATCAGCCGGGCCGTCACCACCCGGGCGGCGGAGCGCAGCACCCCGAGAATGACCACGGTGATCGCCAGTCCGACGGCCGGGTCCGCCCATCGCCATCCCAGTGCGACACCGCCGGCGCCGGCCAGGACCGCGAGGCTGGTGAACCCGTCGGTGCGGGCGTGTAGCCCGTCGGCGACCAGTGCCGCCGATCCGATCCGCCGGCCGATGCGGATCCGGTAGCGGGCCACCAGTTCGTTGCCGGCGAAGCCGACCAGGCCGGCGGCGGCGACGGCGCCGAGGTGGCTGACCGGGCGTGGGTGCGCCAGCCGGTCGATCGCCTCGAAGGCGGCGAGCCCACTGGACAGCGCGATCATGACGAGGACGGCGATACCGGCGAGGTCCTCTGCCCGGCCGTAGCCGTAGGTGAACCGGTTGCTCGGTGGGCGCCGGGCCAGCGTGAAGGCGATCAGTAGCGGGATCGCGGTCGCCGCGTCCGCGACGTTGTGCAGGGTGTCGCCCAGCAACGCCACCGACCCTGACACGGCCACCACGATCGCCTGGACGGTGGCGGTCAGTCCGAGACCCGCGAGGCTCGCGAGCAACGCCCGCCGGCCGGCGGCGTCGGCCTCCACCGCGTCGTCGATCTGGTCGGCTGTGTCATGGCTGTGCCCGCCCGCCGCCTGCGAGAGAGCGTGCCGCAGTCGCGGGCCGATTCCACGGAGCTGCGCCCGATCGCGGTGCGGGTGGCTGTGGGACGGGTGGCTGTGACCATCGCCGACATGCGCGTGATCGCCCTCGCCGGGGTCATGCCGGTGGTCGGTGCTCATCGGCCGACGATAACCGGAAACGATCATTGCGGTCGCTTTGCAGGTGCGCCCGGTCTGCTGCTGCCCGTCCTGGCCATCGGCGCATCCTGGTCTCCTGCCACACCCGTGCAGACCGTTGGCTGGGCGTGGATCGCCTGGACAGAAGCCTCAAAACGGGCGGCCGGCTCTTAACGATGTGAATCTGATGCTCCTACCACAACACCAGATTCACATCGTTCCCAAAGAGCGCCCGGCAGCCGACGCCAGGGACGATTCCGCCACGCGGGACGGTGGTCTGGTCAGGCGCGGACGGGGGCGTTGACCAGCGTGCGTGTGGTCGGCTGCGCGGAACCGCCGGCCGGCTCCACGGTGACCGCGATGGCGCGGGCGGCACCGACCCCGGTCAGCAGGCGGTCCACCGCCACCGCGCGGCCGTCGGCGGTGCCGGCGGAGCGCACCCCGTCCGTGCCGACGAACCAGAACTGGTAGACCCGCCCGCCGGCGAGCGCAGGCAGGTCCCGCGCAGAGACCAGCGCGCTGTCGGCCACGGCCACCACGGCCAGGCTCCCGCCGCCGTCCAGCGGCATGCTAGCCGAGCGTGACAGCGCCACGGATGCGAGCGCGCTCAGGCGGTCGGCGCGTTGGCGCTCGTCGTCCAGACGCCGGTGCTGATCGGCCACCGTGAGGCCGGCCGCCGCGACCACCGCCGCGGCGGCGGCCGCGGTTACCGGACGCAGCCAGCGCGGGCGGCCGTGCCTCTTCTGCGGCCGCTCGGCCTGCGCCGGGAGCTGCGGGGTGGTCGCGATCCGCCCGAGCACCGCCGACCGTAGCGACGCGGGCGGTTCCAGCGCATCAGCCTCGGTCAGGGCTGCGGCGGCTGCCCGCAGCCCGGCCACCTCCTCGGCGCAGAACTCGCATCCGGCGAGGTGCGCCTCGACCTGTGCCCGCTCGTCGTCGTCCACTGCGTCCAGGGCGTACGCACCGGTCAGCGTGTGGACGTCCGGGGGAGTCATCGTCCGACCCCCAGGCAGTCACGCAGCCGGATCAGGCCGTCGCGCATCCTCGTCTTCACCGTTCCCACCGGGACCTTCAGGTACTCCGCGACTTCACGGTAGGTGTATCCGCGGTAATAGGCCAGTGTGATCGATTCCCGTTGGATGCCGGTGAGGCGGTCCAGACAGCGGCGCACACGCTCACGCTCGAGTCTCGCCTCGACCTGTTCGACCACGTCATCGAAACCGTCGTCGTCCCGATAGTCGAGCAGGGCAACCCTGCGTTCACGTTCGGTCGACGCTTGTACCGAGCGGACGCGATCGACGGCCCGGCGGTGCGCGAAGGTGCAGACCCAGGTCGCAGCGCTGCCCTTGGCCGGGTCGAAGCGGGCGGCGGTCCGCCACACCTCGACGAACACCTCCTGCGTGACCTCCTCGGACTGCGCGGGGTCGCGTAGTACCCGCCGGACGAGCCCCAGCACCCGCGGGGCGAGCAGGTCGTAGAGGGTGGCGAACGCATCGGCGTCACCGCGGCCGGCGCATTGAAGGAGGTCGTCGGCACGTCCCGCGGCATCGGACCCGGTGCGTGGCGCGGCATCGGGCGCACTGCCCGGCCCGCTTTGCGGTCCGATGTCCGGCGCGAGGCGCAGCACACGGCGTGGATTCTCGTCGCCTCGCATCGACACCCGTTTCCCGTCCTGTGCGGAGCTTTCGGGATCGCTCCGAGCGTGTGATCGTGTTCCTCGCATTGTGCCTCTGGCAGTGTCATCGCGGTAACATCTAACTCATTGATCCGTATCGGGTCGGCTTCGGCGAGGAGATCATCACGTGGGAGCGCGGCTGGAGCTGGCGGATGCTTACCTGCACACTCCGGGCTCGGACCCGACGTGGAGCGAGAGCCGCTACGTCGACTTCTACGACGCCACCGCACGGGTCGGCGGCTGGCTGCGGCTGGGGATGCGGCCGAACGAGGGGCATGCCGAGGTGTCCGCGTGCGTCTACCTGCCCGACGGCCGGGTCGCCTTCGCCTTCACCCGCGCGCCCATCGGTGCCAACGGTCTCGCGGCGGGCGGCCAGGAGTGGTCGGTCGGCGAACCATACGTAGCCGGGCGGGTGCGCGTCGCGGGCGAGGCTCTGCTGCTGGACGACCCGTGGCTGCTCACCGACCCCAGGCGGGCGTACGCACAGTGCCCACGGATCGAGTGCGAACTGGACCTCGTGACATCCACGCAGGGGCTGGCCGCGGTGATGGGATCCGATCAGGAGCACATCGAGAAGATCTTTCTGCCCGGTCAGGCCGACTTCCACTACCAGCATCTTGCCCACATCACCGGGACGGTCCGTGTCGGTGACATGGTGTGGCAGCTCGACGGCCGGGGCGGCAAGGACCACTCGTGGGGCCCGCGTAACTGGCAGGCGAAGATCTACATGCGTTGGCTCATCTGTTCCCTGGACGACGACACCGGGTTCATGCTGCTTCGCGCTGTCGGCCCGACCAGGAGCACCCGTAGCGGACATGTCTGGGTGGGCGGTGAGTTCGCGGTCGTCGACGACTTCGAGATGCACAACGCCTACGCCGGTGAACCCCACCATGAGCTGCGGTCGGTGTCGGTACGGATCTTCGCTGCCGACCGGGAGTGGTCCGCGAGCGGACAGCCGGTGGCATGGCTGCCGGCTCGGCACCGGCGAACCGGAGCGGACGGCGTCGAGAGCATCCTGCGCATCGTCAAGTCACCGACCATGTGGACGTGGCCGGACGGGCGCGTCGGCGTCGGACACTGCGAATACCACGACCTGCTCCAGGCGGGCGTGCCCGTCGGATTGGCCGACTGATGCCGGACGGGTCGCGGGAAACCCCGGGTCTGGCCGCGCGGGCAGTCCAGGAGTGGTTTGGCGAGCACGTCCCCGCTGCCGCGGGACCACTTCGGTTCGACGTGGTCGTCGGAGGTGGCCACTCGAACATCATCTATCGGGTGACGGACTCGGGTGGCCAGAGCTTCGCGCTGCGTAGGCCTCCGCTGGGTGCCTACCCACCGGGCGCCCACGACGTCATCCGGGAGGCCCGGGTTCTCTCCGCGCTCGGGCCGAGCGCCGTACCGGTGCCGCGGGTCCTCGCCGTGTGCGATGACGTTGAGATCACCGGCGCGCCGTTCGTCGTCATGACCTGGGTCGACGGGCACGTCGTGGCGACACCGGGCGACGTCGAACGGATCCTGCCCGATCCGTCCACGCGGCAGCGGGCCGCCTGGGAGCTTGTTGACACCCTCGCCGACCTGCACGGGGTCGACGTCACCGCCGTGGGTCTGGGCGACCTGTCGCCGCGAGGGGATTTCATCGCGCGAGCGTTGCACAGGTGGTTGCGCGTCTGGGACCGCGTCCGAACCCGCGACCTGCCGGTCGTGACGGAGCTGGCCGACCGCCTCGGGCGGAGCCGCCCGCAGCGGTCCCGGACCGGTCTGGTGCACACCGACTTCCGTTTCGGCAACGTGATGCTCGGTTCCGACGGGCGCGTGGTGGCCATCCTGGACTGGGAGCTCGCGAGCGTCGGTGACGTTCTGGCCGACATCGGCGTGCTGCTCAACAGCTGGGAGCTACCGGCGGACGCAACGCCGCCGGTGTGGATGCAGACCCCGCCGACCCGCGCGGCCGGATTCCCGGACCGCACGGCGATCATCGACCGGTATGCCGAGCGCACCGGGTTCGACCTGGCGGACCTGGCGGACGTGGCGTACTACCGGGCCTTCGCCTACTGGCGGATGGCGGTGATCGCTGAGGGTGTCAAACGCCGTTACGAGTCCGCGAGTCTGGCCGGTAGCCCGGTCGACTTCGCCCATCTCGACCGCCGGGTGATCGACCTGACGGAACTGGCCGACCTCCAGCTGCGGGCGTCTACCGCCTGAGGGGCCGAATCCGTCCGATTGATCTATTGACATGTGATGACGCTCACATGTTTTGATGTCCGTGCGGGTCATCCATGCGCGGGGTCCAAACGTTCGGTAACCATCCAAGGGGGAGAAGGAACATGTCCAGCAACACTGACGTCATCAACGGTGCGTACGAGGCGTTCGGGCGGGGTGACGTCGCCGCGGTCTTCGCAGCGTTCGCGCCCGACCTCGAGTGGACTACTCCGGAGGGCATGAAGGCCCACGGCATCGGCGGCACCCGCAAGGGGCACGCCGAGATCGGTGCGTTCTTCGGCCAGCTGCAGGCCGTTTTCGCCGAGCTGCGCCTTGAGCCGCAGGAATTCGTGGAGTCCGGCGATCGGCTCGTCGTGCTCGGCACCCACCACATGCGCGCTCCCGGTGGCACGACCGGCACAGTTCGGTTCGTACACTCCTGGACCGTGGTCGACGGTAAGGCCATCCGGTTCGAGGAGTTCTACGACACCGCCGAGGTGAACCGCCTGCTCGCGAGCTGACCTGTTCCGGTCGCTTCGCGCGACGAGGATGCGGGGCGTCTTCAGTGGTGACGCAGGCGTTCCATGGCGCGTCGGTCCTGCTTGGTCGGGCGCCCCGTGCCCCGGTCGCGGACACCCACCGAAGCGGTAGCCTCGCGCGTCGGCGGTGGGCTCTGATCGATGAAGCATTCCCCGGCGACGGTGGCGCTGGTCCGCTTGCACAGGATGCGGGTGACGACGACGATCCGCTCGTGCCCGTCATGGCGTACCCGCACCGTGTCCCCGACGCGCACCGCGTGGGCCGGCTTGACACGTTCACCGTTGAGATGGACGTGCCCGGCACGGCAGACGGCGGTCGCCTGCGACCGCGTCGCGAGCAGCCGCACAGCCCAGATCCAGCTGTCGACCCGCGCGGTCAGTTCCTGCGACGCCATACCACGACTCTACGAATTCGGCGGCGGCGGCGAGGTCAGGCCGTCGTGACCGGCGGCGTGGCGTCATCCGGTGCGGGGCGCGCCACCGGGCAGCCGCGCGGGAAGGTGCCGAGCTCGGCGATCTTGTAGCCGGCGGGGTAGCTGCGGATGTTGGCTCGCTGGCGGGTGTACAGCGGTTCGGTGCGTGGCGGCAGGAACCGCACCACCCGCCCGCGCAGCCGCACCGCCGCGGCGCACGCGGCCTGTTCGGCCCGGGATATCCGCGGGTAGCCCAACGCGGCGCGCAATGCGTCGTCCATCAGCCCCAGCGCGAACCGTCTGATCAGTGCAGCGGGTGCGTGTTGGGTGGGTGGGAACGTGGTGAACAGCCTGAGCGTGGCGTCGGCGACGGCGCGCCCGCCCGGGTCGGTTCCGCCCGTTCCGGTGGCGAAGTGTTCGGCTTCGTAGGCGTCGAGATAGGCGGCGAACTCCTGGTAGGTCGCCGGGATTGCCGTCATCCCCATGTGCCGCCCGAGTTCGCGGTAGTAGTGGGCGCTCGCGACCTTCTCGGTCTCGCAGAGGCGCCGCCAGCCGAACCGGTCGATCCAGCGGATCGGGACGACGACGAACGTGGACAGCACGTACACGAAATCCTCGTTGGAGATCGAGTAGGCGCCGTGCATCTGGTTCATGCGGCGGATCGCGGTGCGTCCCCCCGGGCCGGCGAAGCCGTGTTCCAGGACTGCGTCGAGGATCAGCGACGTGTCGTCGTAGCGCTTCTGGACGCGTTCGGTGAGTTCGCCCGTCCCGGCGAGCAGGCTCCCGATGGATGGGACGGCGTAGGTGCGGAACAACGCGAACGACAGTGACTGGTTGTAGTCCCACGGGAATTCGTGCGTGACGCTGATCCGGTAGATCTCGAGGAAGTCCGTCGTCGGGTCGAGCTGTTCGATGTGGTGCAGCCAGTCGAAGCGCTTCATCCGGGCTCCTCTCAGGGGACCGAAAAAGGATGTGAATCCGATGCTGCTCCAGTAGCAGTGGATTCACATCGTTGAGAGCGCCCGGGGCAAGGGGCGTGGATCAAGGAGCGGGACTGGGGTGCGTGCATCGCGACGCGGACGGCCGGTCACGGGCCGGACAGCGCCGGGGCGAGCGCGAGCAGTCTGCGGCCGAGCGGGTCGTCCCCGGTGATGACGACGTCGAGGTCGTCGAGCCTCCTACGGTCGCCGACCAGCAGGCAGAACTCCACCGTGCCAAGGGTGATCTCGGCTGCGGGCGGTGTTCGCGCGGCACCCTCAGCGCCGCCGGCATGCGCGGCACCCTCGGCACCCCCGACGGCGCCGACGGCGCCGACGCGCACCAACCAGGATCCTCCGCCCGGCCCGGTGAGCGTCAGCTCGACGGTGCCCGCCGGCGGCTCGGACACCCCTGGGATGTCGAGGGTGGACAGCTCGTCGAGCAGCCGCGCGGCAAGGTCGGACATGACGTGCAGATCGTGGGCGAGCGGGTCGGGCAGGCGCAGGCCCACGGCGTGGGCGATGTCGCGGGCATGGATCCACGTCTCGAAGGCCCGGGCGGTGAGCTGGTCGGCCACGGACATCCCGATGCCACCGACCTGGATGGACCGGCCGGCGAGGTTCGGCTCGGCACGCAGCCGCGCCGCGATCGCGTCGACACCGTCCCGCCACAACGCGCGGGCATACTCCGCTGGTCGGGTGCGGGCGTGGGCGATCAGCGCCTCGCTGTGGGCGACGACGTCCTGACGCGGATCCACCGGCGGGTCCGCGGGAATCCCGATCGCGGCGGCGAGCAGGCCGTCGGTGGCTGCGACATGGGTGACCAGGTCGCCGATGGTCCAGCCACGCACCGGGCTCGGCGCAGCCCGGGCCGGGCCGTCGAGTTCGGCGAGCGCGGACTCGAACAGACCCACCGCCGCCGCGAACGGCGCGGCAAAGGCGGGTACCGACGGCGCCGGCCGGCGCCGCGCCAGCGCCGCGGTCACGACCTGGGCGGTCGGCGGTGGCGACCCGGCACCGGTGTCCGCGGTATCGGCGTCGGCGGCATCGGCGTTCGGGGCATAGCTGTCCGGGGTGTCGGCATCTGCCCGGCCGATGAGCGTGGCGAGCGCCACCGCGGCCCGGCGCAGTGTCGTCGCCTCCTGCGCACACGCCGCGCAGCGGTGGACATGCGCCGTCACCGCCACGGTCTCCTCGGCGTCGCAGGCGTCCAGCGCCCATGCCCCGAGAAGGTCGGTCACGTGCCCGCCGCTTGCGTTCACCTGCCCGCGCCCTCCCGTGAACCGACCTCGACCGTTACCTGGAGGGCCGAAGGCGATGCGATCGTGGTTCTGGCGCATCGCCGGAGGCCGAAGTCCCCTGGCCACCAACGGTAGGTCCCGCCGCCGCCGAAAGCCAGCCGTGTGGCATCCGGACATCGGGGACCTGTGATTGTTTATACGATTATGAGGTGAGGTTGCGGTACTGATGCACGGCCAGCGGTGCGAACACCGCACCGATGCCCACCGACCAGACCACCGACTGCCACACCCAGTGGAGCGCGGGGCCGCCCTCCATGAGGGCACGCACAGCGTTGATCGTGACGTTGGCCGGCTGCACCGTCGCGTAACCCCGCAGCCAGCCGGGCATGGTGCTCACCGGCACGAACGCCGAGCTCGGGAACACCAGCAGGAAGAACGGCAGGATCGAGGCGACCTGCGCCGTCTCGGGATCCTTCACGGCGAGGCCGATGGATGCGAACACCCACGACATGGCGTAACCGAACAACAGCACGAGCCCGAGCCCGGCGATGATCGCTGGGGCGGAGTTGTTGAAGCGGAACCCGATCAGGATCCCGACCGCGATCATAATCGGCAGTACCACGACGGCGCGGCACAGGTCGGCGACGGTCCGTCCGGCGAGGACGGCCGAGCGGGCCATCGGCAGGGCACGGAACCGGTCGATGATCCCGCTCTTGAGGTCTTCGGCCAGCCCGACCGAGGTCGCCGCGCCGCCGATGAGCGACGCCTCCACGAAGATGGCCGGGACGATGTAGTTGACATAGACACCGCCGGGGACGGCGATGGCGCCACCGAGGACATAGCGGAACAGCAGCAGGATCAGCAGCGGCTGGGCGCTGGAGATGAGGAGCAGCTGGGGCGTGCGCACGAGCCGGACCAGATTGCGTCGGGCGATTCCGGCGATGTCGCCCAGGGCGACGGTCGGGCTGAGCGACGCCGTGCGCGCCGCCGGTTGGTCGAGCGTGACGACGTTCATGCGCTCCTCCGCGGGGTTCCAGAGATCGCGGGTATCGGAGCTGGCAGAGCCGTTTCTGCCGCACCGGCCGCACCGGCCGTTTCTGGCCCCCCGGCCGTTTCTGGCCCTCCGGCCGCACCGGCGGCGGTGGCGGCGGTGGCGGACCGGGCGCCGGAACCGCCATCGGCCGGCTCGCCGGCGGCGTGGCCGGTCAGCGAGAGGAACACGTCGTCGAGCGAGGGACGCCTGATTCCGAGATCGTCCAGGGCGACACCGTCGTCGTCGAGACGGCGTCCCGCGGCCAGCAGGACCTTGGCCCCGCCGCCCGTCGGGACGGCGACCCGGCGTCGCTCGGCATCCAGCTGGGGCGGACCGTCGCCGAGGTCGGCCAGGAGAGCCGCGACCCGTCCGAGGTCGGCGGGGTCGACGACCCGGGCTTCGAGCATGGCGCCGCCGGCGCGGGACTTAAGCTCGTCGGCGGTGCCGGCGGCGACCACCCGGCCCCGGTCGATGACGACGATCCGGTGCGCGAGGCGTTCGGCCTCCTCGAGGTACTGGGTCGTCAGCACGACGGTGGTGCCGTCGGTGACCAGGTCTTCGATGAGCGTCCACAGCTCGTTGCGGGTCCGCGGGTCGAGGCCGGTGGTGGGCTCATCCAAGATCAGTACGGACGGGTGTCCGACGAGGCTCGCGCCGAGGTCGAGGCGTCGTCGCATGCCGCCCGAGTAGGTCTTCACCTGGCGGTCGGCAGCCTCGGTGAGCGAGAAACGGTCCAGTACCTCCTGCGCCCGCCGGCGCCGTTCGGCCTTTCCGACGTGGTAGAGCAGCCCGACCAGTTCGAGGTTCTCCCGCCCGGTGAGCATCTCGTCCACGGCGGCGTACTGGCCGGCCAGTCCGATCATGGACCGCAGCCGCTGCGCGTGCCGGACGACGTCGTACCCGGCGATCGTCGCCAGGCCGCTGTCCGGTCGAAGCAACGTTGCCAGGATCCGCACCAGGGTGGTCTTGCCTGCGCCGTTAGGGCCGAGCAGGCCGAGGACCGTGCCGGCGTCAGCACTCAGGTCGACCCCTGCCAGGGCGTCGATCGACCCGAATCGCTTGGTCACCGCTCTTACTTCGATCATCGGCGTTGTCATCGCCCTCCCACTCTCCTCGTCCGGTGACAGCCTCCGTGACAGCCTTCGTGACAGCCTCGGTGGCAGCCTCATCGTCGACGGCTCCCGGCCCGTTGTCTGCACCTGGCCGGGAGCCATCGTGGGTCGTCGAGCCGAAACCGCCGCAGAGCAGGTCCCAGCGCAGGTTCCACTGCAGGTGTCCCACTGCAGGTCCCAGCACAGGTTCAGCCGACGGCGCGGGACGTCTGGAACATGGTGTCCAGGGTCACCGGTTCCAGTTTGCGGTCGGCGATGAGCTGCTGGATCTGGTCGAACAACCCGAGGATCGTCTGGTGGTTGGCGTGACCGATCATGATCGTTCCTGGCTGCAGGTAGCGGCGGGCCAGTTCCATGAGCTGCTCGGGGCTGATCAACGTCGAGTCCCCGAAACTTCCGTTCCACAACAGGATCCTGGTGAAGCCGAGTTCGCCCACCAGGGCGTCGACGTGTGCGTTGTGTGCCCCGTAGGGCGGTCGGAACCAGGGACGGGAGGCGATGCCGAAGGTCTGCTCGATCCACTCCTCGTTCCTGTCGATGTCCGCGCGGATCGCGTCGTCGGGGCGACCGAGCAGATTCAGGTGGGTCCAGGTGTGGTTCGCGATCTGGACCTGGCCGGCCTCGACCAGCGGACGGAGGGTGTCGGCGTGGCGGTCCCAGATTGCCCGGTAGGCGCCGTTGGGCGCAAAGGTGATCGGGATTGCGGAGCGGCGGGCGAACTCCACGTAGCCGGCCACGGTCTCGGGCGAATATCCGTCATCAATCGTGATCGCGATCCGCCGGGTCGGTGCGGGCGCTCCGAACACCACCGACGGGCTGCCGGGCCGGGCCGGCGGGATCGGTGGGAGTGCCGGCTGGGTTGTCGGGCCGACATGCGGCGCGCTGGCCGGATTCCCGATGGTCCGCCCGGGGGCGGGCACCGGTGCCGCGATGGGACGCGGCCCGCCGGCGGCGCTGGGTCGTGGGGTCGCAGGTTCGCCCGAGCAACTGGTCAGGGCCTGCGCCGCGCCGACTGCCAGCAGGGTGAGCAGCGTCCGGCGATCCATGGTCGGAACGGTACAAGCCGTTCGAACGGGGTGGGGCCCCGCAGGCATTCCCGGTGCCGCGGCGAGACGAAAGGTTCATGATCGCATCAAGGCGGGTCGGCCATGGTCCGACGTTCGGTCTCGTGCCATCCCTGAAGGTCGTCTCAAGTAAGTACTGCGGCTGGCGGGAAGGTGCTGCTATTGTGACGTGCGTCCCATACTTTATTGAGTTCGACTCGATAAAGTCAGGCCACGTTCCCGGAGGAGCGCATGGACCGGCGCATGGATCGAAGGACCGGGCTCTACATCAACGGCCGCTGGCGGGCACCGAGCGGTGACGGGACGATCGAGGTCGTCGAGGCTGCGACCGAGGAGACCATCGGCGTGGTGCCGGCGGGCGAGGCTGACGATGTCGCCGCCGCCGTCACCGCCGCCCGGGCGGCCTTCCCTGCCTGGTCGACGAGCCCGATCGAGGCCCGGGTCGCGCTGTTGCGGGAGCTCGCCGACGGGCTGGACGCACGCGGCGGGCAGCTGGCGACGATGATGAGCCGTGAGGTCGGCACGCCGCTGGTCACCTCCGAGCGGGTCCAGGTCGGCCTTGGCGTGTCGGTCATCCGCTCGATCGCGGACGTCGCCGAACGGCTGCCCGCCCACGAGCGGATCGGCTCGTCGATGGTGCTGCGGCTCGCCGCCGGAGTGGTCGGCGCGATCACGCCGTGGAACTACCCGCTGTACCAGCTGACCGCCAAGGTCGCGCCGGCGCTCGCGGCCGGATGCACAGTGGTGGTCAAGCCGAGCAGCGTCGCGCCGCTGGCCGCGTTCGTGCTCGCGGACATCGCCCACGAGGTCGGTCTGCCCGCCGGCGTCCTGAACATCGTGACGGGCCGCGGGGCCGTGGCCGGGGAGACCCTGGTCAGTCATCCCGAGGTCGACCTGGTCAGCCTGACCGGGTCGAGCGCCGCGGGCGCCCGGGTCGCCCAGCTCGCCGCGCCCGGCATCAAGCGGCTGACCCTGGAGCTCGGCGGCAAGTCCGCCTTCATCCTCTGCCCGGATGCCGACCTCGACCGCGCGGTGGACAACGCCGTGCGCGGCTGCTTCGTCAACAACGGCCAGACCTGCTCGGCGACGACCCGGCTGCTGGTCCCCCGCGACCTGCTCGACGAGGTGGAGGAGCGCCTGGTCGCTCTGGTCGGGGCGCACGTGGTGGGCGACCCGCTGGACCCGGCCACCACGATCGGGCCGGTGGCCTCGGCTGCGCAGGCGCGTTCGATCGCGTCCTATCTGGACAAGGCCGCGCACGAGGGCACCGTGCTCGTCGGCGGTCCAGGCCCCGTGCCCGGGCTCGACCGCGGATACTTCGTGCGTCCCACCGTGGTGAGCCGGCTGCGCAACGACGCCGTCCTCGCCCGCGAAGAGATCTTCGGCCCGGTGCTCGCGGTCATCCCGGTCGCGGACGTCGACGAGGCTGTCACCGTCGCCAACGACTCCGACTACGGCCTGTCCGGTGCGGTGTTCGCCGCGGACGACGCCGCCGCGGTCGCGGTGGCGCGCCGGTTGCGCACCGGCCAGGTCTCGATCAACGGCGGCCGGTTCAACGTGCGAGCGCCGTTCGGCGGTTTCCGGCGTTCCGGTGTGGGCCGTGAGCTGGGCGAACACGGGCTGGCGGAGTACTTCGAGCTGATGTCGCTACAGCTGCCGGAGGATGCCGGCCGTGCGTCGAGGCCGGCCGTGGCATGACCGACGGCGGGTTAGAGCATGACGGCGAGTTACAGCATGGGGTCGGGGTTCTCGCAGCCGGTCCGGCTGACGCGGTCACCGCATGGGCGGGGCTGGACGCCGCCGGCATCGCAGCCGCGGTCGTGGCGTCCCTGGCCGCCGCGGAACAGACGGTGAGCTGATGTCGGCAGACAGCAGCGACAACCAGCCACCGGGCACGGTCGTCGTGACCGGAGCGGCCCAGGGCATCGGACGCGCGTTGGCCCACCGCCTCGCCCACGACGGCCACACGTTGGTGCTCGTCGACCTCGCGGCCGAGTCGCTGCGCCGTGTCGCCGACGATCTCGGCGCCCGTGCGGTCGTGCTCGACGTCACCGATGCGGACGCGGTCGCAGGCCTGGCGCAGGCCGCGCCGGACTGCACGATGCTGGTGAACAACGCCGCCCTCGTCATCGAAGGCGCGCTGGCGGACACCAAGGCCGCGGACGCGCGCAGAGTCCTCGACGTCAACGTCGTCGCGCCGTTGCTGGTGTCCCAGACGCTGGCGCCGATCATGGCGGCCCAGGGCGGCGGCAGCATTGTGAACCTCTCCTCGGTCACTGCCCGTTACCACCCGCCCGGGACCGGGCTGTACAGCGCGTCCAAGGCCGCGCTGGAAGGGTTGACCCGGGCGCTCGCGGTGGAGTTCGGGCCGCTGGGTATCCGCTGTAACGCGGTGGCGCCCGGCACGACTCCGACCCCGGGGTCCGACGTCCACTACGGCGACGAGAACGCGCGGATGCGGCGGGCGGCGGTGCTGCCGCTGCGCCGGCTCGGCACGGTGGACGACATCGCCGAGGCCGTGGTGTTCCTGCTCTCGTCGCGCGCAAGCTATGTGACCGGTGAGGTTCTCGCTGTCGATGGTGGCTACACAGTCGCGGGCGGTCACTTCTTCCGGCTTGCTCGGTCCACCCGAGATGGAGACAGCAGATGACCATTGACGCCCAGTCGTGTCCGTTTCCAGGGCTTGACCTGTCCAGCCCGCAATTCCTCGCGGCGCCGCAGGACTGGTACGCCCGGATGCGGGAGCAGGCACCGGTCTGCTTCGCGCCGGGCAACGGCTGGTACGTCGTTGCCAGCGCCGAACTCGTCCGCGAGGTCCTGCGTGACACGCAGACCTTCTCCTCCGCGGGCCTGAGCAAGCATGCACCGCCGCCGCCGGAGGTCGCCGAGGAGGTGGCCGCGATCCGCGCCCGCGGCTGGCCCTACGTTCCGGCGCTCGGGACCAATGATCCGCCCCGGCACACCCAGTTGCGCAAGCTCGTCAACAAGGCGTTCACCCCGCGGGCGCTGGCCTGGATGGAGCCGCTGGTCCGCCAGACCGCCGATAATCTTGCCGCTGCCTTACCCGACGGTGAGCAGGTCGACTTCTACACCGCATTCGCGGAGCCGTTGCCGGCCTGGGCGATCTGTCGGGTGCTGGGGCTGGCTGACTCACGCCGTGGCGATGTCCGACGGTGGACGCTCGCGGCCACGGCCACCATCGGTGCCCGGCCGGACGCGGCGGGCTGGATCAGTACCGAGGAGGACCTCCTCGACTACCAACAGGCGATCGCCGCCGAGGTCGACCGGTGCCGCGAGGAGCCGGGGGAGGGACTGCTGTCGCAGCTGGTGGCCGCCGCCGGCGACCTCGGACCCGGCGAGGAGCCGATCGAGCTGGCGCACCTGCTCACGTTGGTACGTGAGCTGCTGGTCGCCGGGAACGAGACGACCGGTCGGCTGATCGCGGCAGCGGTCTACCTGCTGGACCGGCACCCGGGGGAGTGGGAGCGGCTGCGTGCCGACCCGCAGCGGGCGGGCGCGATCGTGGAGGAGGCGCTGCGGTGGTCGACCCCGGCCCAGGTCGCCTACCGTCGCGTCACCCGGGACGTCCGGCTCGGTGGTGTCGACATTCCCGCCGGATCCCGCCTGGTGGTGTCCTTCGCCTCCGCCAATCGGGACCAGCTGTCTTTCGCAGATCCCGACGGTTTCGATCCCGACCGTCCGGGCGCACGGACCCATATGGCTTTCGGCCAGGGGCCGCACATGTGCGTGGGCGCCGGGCTTGCCCGCATCGAGGGCGTGACGGCCCTGCAGGTACTCGCGGAACACGTCGACTCTCTTGCCGTGGTCAACCCCGGGCAGCTGCGCTACACCCCGAGTTTCATGGTGCGGGGCCTGGACTCGTTGCCCGTGATCGTGCGCCGCCGCCCCGCTGTGCGGGAGAACGCGTAGTGACCGCCTCCTGGCACCGGTGTCCTCGTCCGGTTATCGTGCCTTCTATCTGTATGTGAAGTAAAGAAACTCGGTGAATTGATCATGTCTTGACCATGTTCTCGAGGAGGGGGTCCGCATGTCGACCCGACGTCCGTTCCGTTTCGCTGCCCAGAGCTACCGGGCGGCTGATGCCCGGGAATGGAAGGACACGGTCCGCCGGGTCGAGGAGCTGGGCTATTCGGCCCTGCACGTCTGCGACCACTACATCGGGGCCGGGCCGGCGATGGATCCCACCGGTCATCGGCCGGTGACGCTCGCGCCGGTGCCGGCCATGGCCGTGGCCGCCGAGGTCAGCTCGGTGCTGCGGATCGGCTGTCGCATGTTCTGCGTGGGTTACCACCAGCCGGTGGTGCTGGCCAAGGAGATCGCGACGCTCGCGGTCCTGGCCGAGGGTCGGATCGAGGCCGGCCTGGGCGCCGGCTGGCTGGAGGCCGAGTACACCGCGATGGGGGTGCCGTTCGACAGCGGGGCGCACCGGGTCGACCTCCTGGCCGAGGTGCTGGAGCTGCTCGACATCTGGTTCGCCGGCAAGGATGTCGCCGTGGACGGTGGCCAGGTGCGGGCAGCGGGCTTCGCCCCGCTACCCGTCCCGAAGCTGCGGCCGCCGCTCATGGTCGGCGGCGGCTCGCCGCGGGTGCTGCGCCTGGCCGGCGAGCGCGCCGACATCGTCAGCATCAACTTCGACAACCGGTCCGGGGTCATCGGACCGGCCAGCATCGCGGGTTCCGGGCCGGAGCAGACCCACCGCAAGCTGGCCTGGGTCCGCCAGGGCGCGGGAGAGCGGTTCGACGACATCGAGCTGGAGACCGCGGCCTACTTCGTCGCGATCGAGGGTGCGGCGGGAACAACCGAGGCCGAGCTGTCGGCCCAGACCGGCCTGGACGCGGCGGGTCTACGCGCGTTCCCGCACGCGTTGGTGGGTTCGGTGGACGAGATCTGCGACCAGCTTGAGCGGCGGCGCGAGGAGTACGGCTTCTCCTATATCACCGTCGGCGACCGGGTGCTCGACTCCTTTGCACCCGTGGTCGCCCGGTTGACCGGTCGCTGAGAAACGGATGCGCGGAGAAACGGATTCAGGGGTGCAGGACACCGCGGTTACCGTCGGTCCATATGCGGGTGAGTTCCCGGCGGGTGAAGCGCCAGCCGTCGGGCGTGCGGCGCAGCTGGTCGTCATAGCGCGCGCCGATGGTGTAGAGCTCGCCGCCCGGCACGCCGTGCCGCACGTGCTGGGCGTGGACGTAGGCGGTGTGCTCGGCGGTGTCGCCGTGTACTCGCACCACCGAGTTGGTGATCTGATGCTGGGTGGCGTCCAGCGGTTCGAGTACGGACCGCAGCGACTTGATGATCGCGTTCTGGCCGGTCAGGTCGCCGATGGACCCGCCATAGGTGCACACCGCGTCGTCGGTGAACAGGCCATCCAGGGCTGCCCAGGTCCTGGTGTCCAGAGCGGTGGCATAGGCCGCCACCACGTCGAGGATGGCGCCCCGGTCGGCGAGTTCGGCGAGTTCGGCGAGCTGTCGGGCGAGCGCTGCTGGTACGGGGGCTGTTGTCATGGTGCTGGACCGTACCGCCGGTCGGCATGGTTTGTCATGGATGACTACAGAAAGTCCATCCAGAACGTTCATCCAGATAAGATCTTTTCCGATGAAAGCGATGAAAGCGATGAAAGCGATGAAAGCGATGAAAGCGAGGACGCCGATGGTGACACCGCCGGTACGGGGCTGGGAGGACCTCTCCGCTTTCACGCTCGACGACGACGGCGAGGCGGAGCTGCTCGCGCAACAGACGGAG
>NZ_CAUVXP010000032.1:34345-43991 GCF_963555955.1 Protofrankia sp. Cas3 | reverse complement strand
GGTTCGACCTGTTCCGGACCCGCCGGGTCCTGCTCGGCGACAACCGGCTTGACTACGACGAGCAGCGGGGCGGGGTGGCCCGAAGGCTGGATGACTACCGGCGGGAACCGTTCGCCCCATCCGGTATCTCCTTCAACCCGCCGCAGCCGGCCGACATCCACGACCGCCGGCTGGGCCTGAGCAAAGTGCGCTGGGGCGACCCCTATGTGCAGGCGACGCTGGCGGCCCAGGACGCCTGGTTCACCTGGCGGGCACAGTCGGCGTGGAGCGCGGCGTGGGCCGGTCAGGCGACCCGCTGGGGTCGCGCGTTCGAACGGGTCCGCCAGCAGTTCGGCGCGGTCACCGCCGCATTCGACGATCATGCGCATAACGAGCCCGGGATGTTCGCCAAGCGAAGTGCCGAGCTGTACCGCAACCGGGTCGGGGTGACCTATCTGCTGCCCCCGGTCGACATGGAGACCTTCTACCGGACGGTGCTCGAGCGGTTCGTCCGCCGTGACCACGGCCGCAACACCGCGACCGAGGCGGACGTGGTCACGGCACTGCTCGGTGCCGAGGGCTGGCGTCCGGCCTGGGCCGCGGCGATCGACCGCAGCCCGACCGCGGCGGTGGCGATCGTCCGGGAGCGTCTCAAGCAGGAGGTCAAGCGGCTGTTCACGCAGGAGAGCGACGCCGGTGCGGATGCGCTGCTGCCGACGATGGCGAGCCTGCTCGCCGGTGCGGCGCGGCGTGAGGCTTTGATCGCTGTCAGCGATGAGGTTCGCCAGTTCCAGGCGAAGGTTCACGGTCTGGTGCCGGCGAACTTCACCCCGCAGGGATCGGGCGCGCTCAAAGTGCTCATCTCCTACCCGGCGGGCGGCGCCGACCCGACGATCGAACGGTTCCTGCGGGAACAGATCCGTCTTCCCCGGGAACCCGACATGGTGGTCGAGTTCCGGCCGATCCACGCCGAGTCGATCGCGGTGGTGCTGTTCCGGACGTCCATGAGCATCACCGAGGTCCCCGAGCTGCGGGAGATCCTGCACCACTGGTCCGACGCCCTGGTCGACGAGCAGCCGCACGATTTCCTGAAATGGCGCCAGCGGGTCGGTTACGACTACGGCTGGCTGGCCACCACCGAGGAGCACCGGGTCCGCATCCTGCATCATCTGCTGTGCGCGATGTGGAACGGCAACGTCCGTACCCGGGGTGGTGAGCGCGACTCGCCGGCGCAGGTGCGCGTTCAGCTCGCCGCCGACGACGAGCACATGGTGTCGATGACCCTGTCGCTGGCGCCGTTCGAGCCGGCGTCGTCGTGGGGAAGCCTGCTGCGCGCGTACGAGGACTGGACTCTCGCGGACGATGAGCAGATCAGGCGTGACTTCTGCGAGCAGCTGATGCGGACCCTGCCCGAGGGCCTGTCCGGTCGGACGAAGGAGCCGAGCGAACTGTTCCTGCGGATGATCACTTTCGCCGGGGAGCAGGCCGCTCTGCTCGACGACATGCGCCGAACCCTGCCATCGGGCAGTCGGGTCTGGGCGGGTCAGCTCTACGATTTCTGGACGAGGACCTTCGACGCGGCCATGGAAATGCAGTTCGAGAACGTTTCGCTGCGGGCCCGAACCAACCTTGCTGAGTTGTGTGAGCTGGTCGTGCGCCGGCCGCGCGGCGCCAGCCCGATGCCCGGCCGCACCGGTTCTGGCCGGCCGGTGTACGGCCGCGCAGAGTACGACCGGCCGGAGTACGGCCGCACTGTGCCCGGCCCGGCGGAGGATTCTCGGGACGACCAGCGCTGGCAGGACGACGCCGATCAGGTGAAGGGGGGCTGGGACACCCCTCCCGATGGCGCCGGCGCGGGCGCCGGTGGCCGCCGCGGGCGTGGTCATCCTGACCCGGCACCCGACCGGGAATCCGGGAATGGCCGGAGCCGGAACGATTATCAGCCCGACAACAACCATGACGGCCGGCAGGCGATCGATCTCCACAAGGATGTCGGCGACGCGTCCGCACGTGGTGGAGCCGGAAGCCCAGGGGAGGACCGCGGGGTCGGTGACCATCGCGTCGTCGACCACCGGTCGGATGGTTATCGGACAGACGATTATCAGGCTGACAACTATCCGATTGACGATTACCCAGCGGACGATGAGAGCTGGTCGTGACCGAGTCGACCCTGAGTAGAGCCGCGCCGACGGTCGTCGAAATTGATCTCCGTACCCGTTATGCGGAGATCATGACGGTCGAGCGGTTCTCCGACATTCAGCGGGCATTCGTGCGGGATCTGGGCGTGGCGGAGAGCGATCCCGGACGGGTGCTGCTGATCGACGATTCCCGCCTGCTCGTCGAACATGCCCCAGGTCTTGAACGGATCATCACCGCCCGATCGGTGAATCAGGTCGTCTGCCTGGTCGTCGGCCCGCCCAACGCCGAGCGCGGCGACTCGGTAGACGGCGGTGATCATGTCTCCCAGGACGGTCGTGGCTATGCCGACCATGGCGATGATCCCGATCCCGATCCCGGCTACGGCGACTTCGACGACGAGTTCGGCGGTCGTGGGTTCGGCGGTGGCGGGGCCAACTCCGGCCGTCGCGACACCGCTGCGAACGCTGGGCGGTACGAGCGCCAGGCAGCCCGTCCGGGCCGGGGCGAGCCGGCCGCCGGCCGGGCATGGTCGGATGGTTCGAGCGGCAAGGCACCCACGGCCCACACGGCCTCCGCCCCCACCGGCGCGGACCGGGGCCGCTATGGGAGCCGTCCGGGGCGGGGGAGCGCTGCTGCTGCCACTGCGCCTGTCGGTGCTTCCCAGGTCGGCGGTTCTGGACCGCGGGCCGGTTCGCGCTCCGATCCGGCCCGGCTTGCGCTGGTCAAGCCCTTCGTCCTCCGAGCTCCGGTGGCCACGCTGTGGGTGAGCGACGCCCGGGGGGTTGGCTGGGGAATGGGCCAGACTCAGCCGCAGTCCCTGCCCGCACTTATGGATGATGCCGACGACGCGCCGGCGTTCGCAGCGTTGCGGGACGCACTGTGCCAGCACGAGGTGTTCGACGCGGTCGCCGAAAGGGTCGGTTCCATGGCGGATGCGACCGCCGCGCCCGGTCTGCGTGCGGTGGTCGGCCGGGTTGAGGACGGCGTGCTCTCCGACGCCCAGTTACGGGCGCTCGACCGGCTGCTCGCCCCGCACCCGGAGCCCGGCGAGGAGAGTGCGCCACCCCCGGCGCTCCTCACCGGACCGTTGCCGTTGCTGCTCGGGATGGTCGACCGGCGCGCAGACGCCGTGCTGCGGCCCGACGGCCTGATTAGTTCGTTGTTGCGGGAGTGCGCCGGCCGGATCGCGGATGCTGACGCCGCGGTGAAGGGCATGCGTGGCTGGCGGGTGCTGTTCAGCGGTCACCAACCGGGGATGGTTGTCTGGTCCGCGATGCGACAGGCGGCGGACCGGCTCGCTGAATTGCGGGATAACCTTCGGATCGAGTTCTTCGAAATTGACGGCAGCCGTGGGCTCGACCAGACGCGGCGTAACCGGCTGGATGAACTGGGCGTGGTGACCCGGGGATCCACCGACATTGTGCCCGGAGCCGTGGTCAACAGCCTGCGGGTTCTCACCGACAACGCTCTGGAGACGGGTCATTCGATCGTTGAGGCGTCCCAGTGGCTGTCCGGGATCGCACACCGGCTGTACCCGCGGGGAAGCCGGGAACACATCGACGAGCTGAACCAGATTTGTCCGGACAGCGTTCTCGACAACCTTGACAACCCGGGCCCGCTGCGGTTGAGCCTGGCCGCACCGCGGGTGCTCCTTGCGGTGGCCCTGTTCTGCTTCCTGGCGGCGCTGTGGTCGCCGCTCGACGGCGTCGCCGGAGCCGTCGTCAGCGTCGTTCCGGCGTTGACGATCGTTGTCGTGGCCGTGCTGGGCGCCTGGCTGCTGATGAACGCCCGCCAGGTCAGCCCCGACGAAGCCGGTGCACTGGACCTCGTCGCCCTGGTGCTGGTCGCCCTGGCCGCGGCCGGTGGGGGTTGGTATCTGCAGTGGTCCGCCACGTTGAACCTGCCTGCGTCGGTCCAGACGGGGCTTGCGGCATTCGGGTTGCTCGGGCTGCTGTTGTGGCCGCTGTGGGCATGGGTGTCCGCGGTGAAACGGTGGCAGCCACAGCTCGGCACTGCCGCTGTGGTGGTTGAGGAGCTCCGCAGGTTGGTCTGCCGGGTGGCGCTGTACGAATGGGTGCTCGCCGACAGCCGGCGCGAGGCGCACGACATCACCAACGCACTGACCGGCGCGCTGCTCGACATGCAGACAAAGCTGACCGATCACGCCATGCTACTGCGCGACCATCCCATCGGGGACCAGCCGGGAGGGGTGCCCGGCATCGACGTTGAGGTCGCCACCCTGCTGCGTGACCAGCGAGGTGAGATCGCCAGAGTCGTCCAGGAGGATCTGGTCGATCTGATCCAGACCGTGCTCCGGCGCTGTTGGAAGGATCTTGAACGGGGCGCGCCGGACGCGTTGGTGAACTACGTGTCCGCCGAGTCCGGGCAGTTACTGGAGGTCTACGCCGAACATCTGGCCCGCCGGGGTGTGCATGAGGCTCCGCCGTTCGCCCGCTCGGGCGAGCGGCGCGCGGTGCTCGTCGATGCGGTGTGGACCGAATCGCACCGGGTCGCCGAGGTGCTGCGGGCCACCAAGCTGGACGCGGGCATCCAGCAACTGTGCGGGCCGGAGGAGCTGAGCTATCTCGACGTCTCTCCGGACCGCGCGGATCTGATCCGTTTCGCGCCGCGGGCGGCCAAGGCGCTGTTCGCCCGTGGCCTCACCCGCCCGGGGCCGGTTGGTGGTCCTGGGATTCCACATCCCGGTGCCGATCTGGTCTGGACAGCCGGTGGCCAGGTCGCCGGCGTGCTGCGCCTGGTCCGGTTGCGCTCCGGTGTGGTCGAGACGCCAGTGGAGGGTCGGCTGTGACGCATCCCGATTGGAGGGCACCGGAGGCTTCGGACGGCCCACCGGAGGCATCGCCCGGCCCGGATGCCTCAACCGGTGGACGCCGGCCCGGCAGGGCCGAGTCGGCTGGTGCTGACGGCCGCGGCACCAACGGTTCGTCACCGGGTGGGTCCGGCGCCACCGGTGGCCCGTACAAGGAGTCGCCGCAGGGCCGCGCCGACGCGCTGACTGAACTCAGCTACATCACGACCTACGGTGAGCGCGAACAGCTTCGAATCCGGGTCGGGGAATGGGAGGATGCAGGCCAGGACCGGCCGGGAGCCGCCCGCCCGCCTTCCCGATCCGCGCCGTACCGCCGGCGCAGGGTGACCAACCCGGACTCCAATCAGGACTTCGTCCAGAAGGTGCTGCCGAGCGATCAGGTGACCGCGGACAACTGCGATCTCATCGACAACGAGATTCAGATCGGCCTGCATCTGCTGCGAACGATCGGCGAGACCCGTTACCCGCCGGAGCTGTCGAGGCTGGTCGGCTATGACGCGGACGCCGAGGAGCCGTTCATCCTGCTCGACGAGCGCGGCGCGCCCGCCGGCCGGTTCAGCAGGAAGATGTCGGCGACGAAGTACGAAGGCTTTCAGGTCAGTCTGTTCCGGGCACTGAGCATTCTGGAGGCCGTCAAGGTCGTGCACCGCAACCTCACTCCGGGGACGGTCCGCTGGAACGACCCGCGGGTGCAGATCACTGACTTCCAGCACGCCCGGCTGACCGGTGAGCCGGCCGGCGCCGCTCCGTCACCTCGCTGGGCCGCGCCCGAGGCGCGCCACGGCGGCGTCCCCGCGGATCCGGCCGCGGACCTCTGGAGTGCCGGATTGGTGATCGTCCAGGTGGTCGGAGGACCGCTCCCGTCCGGGATGACCGGACCGCCTGATCTACGTGCCGTCGGTGGCGGCCTGGACCGGACCCTGCAGGGCATCTTCGAACCCACCCCTGCGGGCCGACCGCTGATCGAGCTGTTCATGCGGGATCTCCGCGCTGAGCGGGACTTCGTGCCCGTCGACGCCTACCCTGAACCGGTCACGGCCGATCCCCGTTTTCTGGAAGGACGCCGGCGGTTCGCCGAACTGTCCAGGAGTAAGAGCCGGACCGCCCAGACCTTCGACCCTTATTCTGGTGACCACTCATGACCACCGATGACGGCGGGTTCCGCTCCCCCAGACGTACGGTTCGCTGCCCGATCTGCCTGAATGAGTTCGTCTGGGATGACGTGCGCCAGCTGTATGAGCGGGTCGACACCCCGGTGGCCGCGGAGCGGTACCGTCCACTGGAGATCCCGGCGACCACGTCGGCCATCAAGCGCCGGGATCGCGAGCTCGACGCGTGGAAACGCTGCCCGGATAATGACGGTGAGCTCACAGCCAACGACGGTTCCAAGATCGATCATTATCTCCCGGCGGCCTACGCGAAGTACGGCCGCCCGCTGGTCATCGGCTTTGTCGGTTTTGCGGAGAGCGGCAAGTCCCACCTGCTCGCCTCGATGGTCGGTGAGATCGAGTACGGCCGGCTGGAGGCGCTGGGTCTGGGGGTGGACCCGGTGGACGCGGGCGTCCACGAGAACTATCTCAGCGAGTTCGTCGACCCGTTGTTCAACGATGGGGAGGCGATTCAGAGCGACGGGATCGGCGAGTCGGCGAGTGGCGCCGAGTTCAAGGACGCGTTTCTGCTCTCCAACCCCGACCTGGGCGTGACCCGTGCGGTGACGTTCTTCGACATCTCGGGGGAGATTCTTGCGGAGAAAAGCCCCTACACGCAGTTCATCCTGGCAATGGATGCGCTGATTTTTGTAGTCGATCCGTATGTCGCGATCAAGGATCCGGCCGACGGCTCAACCGAAGGGAACCGGCCGCTGCGGCGCGACCGGGCGTTCGCCACTGTTCTGCATCGCTTCCGTGACCAGGAGGGCGCGCGGGAAAAGCCGGTCGCCATCGCAATCACCAAATGTGATCGCTGGCGGTTCGAACAGCCGGTCTCGTCCTGGCTGCGCAGGGACGGCCTGAGCTCATACCGGTCGGCCCGGCAGCCCGACCTGGCCACGATCTGGGAGGAGAGCGCCGACGCCTTCGCCTTCCTCCACCAGAACCACGCACAGGCGTGGCTGCGACCTTATTCGGTATTCTCCAGGGCGACACTGCATTTCGTCTCAGCGACCGGTTCGGAGGCCGTCGAGCCGCTGTCGCCCCGGAATGGGGACGTGAACGCACCCGCTGTCGGCGTCAAGAGATACTCCCGGGGAGTCCGACCCAAGCGGGTGCTCGATCCGCTGGCGGCGATCCTGGCCATGAGTGGGATGCTGGGTGACGAGGCCCGTGCCGTCGGTGGCGATTTTGAGCGGCCGGGACAGGGCGGAGCCCGGTGATGTCCGGATCGAATGTATCCGATCCGGACATGCCAGACTCCATTGCTGTCGACTATCTGGTCTACCGGTACGACCCGCCGAGGCGTGGTGGCGGTCTTTCCGGTTTTACTCCGGCGGAATCCAACCTGCCACCGCCCGAACGCGAGTGGTGGCACAAATCCTACCGCCACTGGTGGGAACCGAGGGGTACCGACATCAGGTGGGGGCCGAGCGTCTGCTATTTGATCGCTCAGGATCTGAACGGCAGAGACCGGGCAATACTTTGTTACCGTACCGCCGGCAGTAGCGTGGCACGAAAGGGTACCGTCAGTTTCCTGCTGATCGGTTCGCCGGACGAGCTCACGGCCGCTGTAGCCTTGGCGCTGGCCGACTGGAGCTGGGCCGCGGGCACGCCTTTCGACCCGGCGACCAAGCCTAATCAGCATTGGTACGTGACCGCAGGTGCCCAGCAGCGGGTGCCGCTGAAAACCCCCTATGTTGTTCCGGCGGCTGGCGACGACGACTACGAAAGCCTTCTGGAGCGGATCGTCGTCGATTTCCTGGAAAAGTCTGACAGTGCTCAACGTGCCCATCACCTACTTGTACCGGGAGTCGGGCCGGGTAAGGCGGTCCAGCTGCTGCAGAATGTGCTGGCGGCACTGGACAACGATCGCTGCGGCGCCCTCGTCAGGCGTTTTTCCTTTTCGGCTTCACAGAAAGACAACATACCCGCCGCTACCGCGCCACGGGTGGTATTCGCGACTCAGAAGTTCACCTGGCAGGGTGGGGGTCTGACTATCCTCGACGACCGGCATCCGCATCCGCATCCGGTGTACACCGACGCAGCCCGGCTTTTTGTGAGGGGTTCTCGTCGAGCTGATCGCCATATGTTCGACGAGATGGCGCGGGAACCGTTTGACCCGAATGATCCTCTCGGGTGGTGCGAGAGACTGATCGAAAATTCCGAACTGCGGCAATGGCTCGGCTCACCCGAAGGGCCTTCCGTCCCGCGTCCCGCCACGCTCCCCGTACTGCGGCCGGCCCCGACCGAAATGCCGGCTGGCGCGGTATCAACCCCACCTCCGGTCCCGTCCCCGGCCGGAATACCCGCAGGCCCGGGGCAGACCCCGCATCCCCCGTCCATCAGGGAGCATGTGATCGCCGTGTATGGAACGGGGATCCAATGGGTACAGGAAGAGGCGGATACCGGGATCGCGGTCGTCAACATTCTTGTCGACATGATTCGTGATATGGCCTGGTTAACGAACACACATGTACACGGCCTGCGCGCTGTCAGCCAGTTCAGGTTCGCCCCGGATCGGGATTTCGTTCCCTCAAAATTCGGCTCTTTTCACCGTCCCGAGGGCGTCGATGCACAACTGTCGAAACGTGTACTGGGGGTCGTCGAGCGGACGTTCGTCACGATATTCAAGGGACGATCCGACGTCATCAGCGAACTGCTCGGAGCGGTGAATGCCGCAGCGGCTACGGTTGATTCAAGCTATGTGAGGCCTCCCGCGGAGGCAGCCGAGCTGACCGCGGCGGTACAAGACCTTCGGGGCTATCTGACGCAGCAGCAAGAGGAGTTGAAAGACGCTGCGGCCGGGGAAGTGCGCGAGCTGTGCGAGAGCCAGCTTCTGGGGAGCATCGGGGAGGCATTGGAACGGATTAGTTCGGCGGACCCGTCGCCTTCCGATATAATCGGCTTTCTTGTCAAACTGATCATGATCGGTGGCGGACTGACCGATTCGCACGTCGCCACCATGCGTTGGATATGTCTTCGCCGTGTCCGCGACAGTCCATTCCAGCTACCCTCCGATGTCGCGGATGACGACCGGGCGCTCGAGGACCTTCTTGCCAAGATCAGGCAGCATCGTGGCAGAAATTCTGTCAATCGGCAGCGTCATGTGTCTGAAAATCATGCGTTTGAGGATGCGCTTCGAACCGAGTGTGGCAGGCGGGTCCAATACGGTCGGGAAATTGTTCAAAGGGTAATTTCTAATGTCACGGTCGTGGGTCTGGATGACCAGGTTGTCATCGACCGCCTGATCGCGGGGATTCGCAGCCTGGCTACCGAGCCGGTTGATCCGGAGATTCCACGGAAGCTCGGGGAACTGCGCAGAAAAGCGCACCAGGCGTTCGAACGCGATCGCGCCGCGGTTACGGTCTACCCAACGGAACAGCCGCCCGCCGTAAATCCACCCCATCCGCAAGCTCCTGAACGAAGCCCGATCGCCACGCGGCCGACCGTTTCCCGGCCCAAGGGTGCTGACTTGATTCCTCTCGGACCGGCCCCGCAAGCCGATGACGATGAAACACGATTCCAGCTTAACTGGGATTCGACCTGG
>NZ_CAUVXP010000032.1:0-33973 GCF_963555955.1 Protofrankia sp. Cas3 | reverse complement strand
GCCCGCCGTAAATCCACCCCATCCGCAAGCTCCTGAACGAAGCCCGATCGCCACGCGGCCGACCGTTTCCCGGCCCAAGGGTGCTGACTTGATTCCTCTCGGACCGGCCCCGCAAGCCGATGACGATGAAACACGATTCCAGCTTAACTGGGAATCGACCTGGCGGGAATCGCAAAAAAGGGCGGACGTCGGCGTGCATTCGCTGCCGTCTTCGCGGCCGTACGACGTTCCGCCCGCGCTTCCCCCAGGGCCGTCTCACAGGACAGGCGGAGGGACCCCACCTGTGACGTCTGGCGCTTCCCCCGCCCCTCTCGCGTCGCAAAATGGTCGAAGTAGCAGGACGAATCTTTGGAATCCGTGGATTCTTGTTTTGATTATCTTTGTTCTTGTCATCGTTATTGTAGTTCTCGCAATTATCACGGCCGGTCGCGCAATAAATTCTTCTGGTAATTTCGGCATTTCTGTCGTTGGGGTGGACGGCGAGTTCAAAAATGCCGTCTACAGCGGTGCAGAGTGGCGGATGCAAGGGGATGTTCCGACCGTCTTCGCCGACGCCGCAGTGGATGCGGCCCAAGCGCAGTCACCGCCGGGGGAGATCAGGCTGACCATCTCCAAGGAGCGGCAGAAAAAAGCGGACGATGTCCTGGATGCTGCCAGGATCGATGATTTCGGGCGTGACAGTTTCAAGCCCGACGGTGCGGTTGTGGTCATCGACCCGAGGGACGGCGGAGTGCGGGCGGTCGCCACCCGCGGCCAGGCCGCTGGCAACGCGAATCTCGCCACCGGCCTGACCGCGAATCCCGGCGAACTCGCGGTGCTCCTCAGCGCCGCCGCCATGGACAAGGACGGACTCGTCGGACTTCACCCAGACGAGACCGGGGCGTCGGGCTGCAAGGATTTTCCAGCGGTAGTCCAAAATTCCTGCACAGGAAGTTTCAAGGCGTTACAGGAACAGCTCGGTGCGGGTTTTCTGCTACGGGCACAGACAATCGCCTGTGGTCTCGGGTTCAACGGAATGGGTTATCAGGTGAACGGCGTGCGAATCGCGGCGTCGTCGGCACTACCGAGAGAGAGCTGCGGGGGTGACCCGACGGTGGCTACGGACGCTCCGATTCAGGCCACGCCCTTCCAGCTGGCGGTGGCGATGTCCGCGTTCGCTGCGAGGGTGGTTGCCCGGCCCGCTCTCTGCCCTCACTTCGTCCAACCCGTTTCAGTAGGCAGCTGCCCGATCGAGGGCATACCGCTTACCGCTGATATCGCGCAGTACATACGGGACGAGATGACTGCGGGTAACGGCAATGCCGCGCTGATGAATAGTTGGTCTGCCGACAACTCCAGCTCTACCGGATGGGCGGTCGGTTTCGCGCCGGCCCAGAACCCGACGGTTGCGGTCGCCGTGTACATCAAGGGCAGGTCCGCGACGAACGCGACCCCGGCCAAGCAGGCCGCCCACGACACCGCCAAGACGCTTCTCGGCAGCGCCGGCTGAGAAACCGCCGCTCGTTCCCCCACGACCGTGTCGCCTCTGGTAATGGCTTGGGGATGTGTTCATGGAACGACGGCCGTTGGGGAACGCGAGGTAGCCGGGTTGTTGTGCGTGTGGCTGGGCTCCTAGCGGGCGGTGGTGTCGGTGACCAGATCGCCGACGACGATGGTGGTGTCGTCGCGGGCACCGGCCATCATGGCGGCGTCCACGAGCGCGTCCGCGGCCTGTTCGGGGCTCATGGTGCCGAGCTCCATCAACAGGCCGTCCAGTTGCTCGGGCTTCATGACCTTGGTGATGCCGTCGCTGGCGAGGACGACCCGGTCGCCGGCCCGCACCGGCTCCTCCAGCAGATCCAGCTCGACCTCTTCGTTGAGCCCGATCGCGTTCAGTAGCGGCCCGTTCTTGATGGCGTGCGGGGTGGTGAGCTGGCGGGGCCGGCCGCGCCCGGGCTGTAGCCAGACGGTGCTGTCCCCGACGTGCGCCACGAAGAGGGTTTCGCCGGTGTCGTGCTGCCGGCCGAGGACGACCACGTCCAGGGTGCAGGCCATCCCGTGCCAGGACGGCTCCTGCAACGGCTTCTCCCGGACGGTCCGGTTGGCCCGGTCGAGGGCACCCCGCAGGCCGTCGCGGGGGTCGGCGGCGTACTGCGGGCGGAAGCTCGCCACGGTCGTCACCGCCAGGGTGGACGCGATCTGGCCGGCCGCTTCGCCACCGACTCCGTCGGCCACCGCGAGCAGGCCGTCGAGGACGACGAAGGCATCCTCATTGGGACCGCCACGCTTGCCCCGGCGGGTCCGCCCGGCGGCGGCCAACCGCAGCGCCGGCGAGGTGGAGACGTCCGGTTCGTCCGCGACCAGCGGCACGGTCGGGATCGGCGCAACCATCGCGGGTACCGGGGGAATCGTCTGATCCGACGCCTTCGTTGCGGCGGGGTCGTCCCACGGGTCACCACCACCCCCGTGACCGCCGGTGCCGCGGTTGTCCGGGTAGGTGCCGCTCCTGCGGGTAGCCGCCGCCTCGTCGAACCCGAAGCCATCCCGGCTGGCGGGCGCGCCGTGTACCACCGTGCCAGCGTACGGGTCGCTGCCACCGAAATCGCCCTCGCGAGGCCGGTCACGGCCTGATGTCGCGGATGGGGGCGGGCTGACCGGTGGGGGCGTCCACCCCGTCGCGTTTTTTTCCCGGGTCTGTCCGGCGGCGGGCACCGCCGGGTTGACCGACGTTGCCGCGTTGGTCGACGTTGCCGCGTTCACCGACGTTGTCGCCGCTCCGAGATCCCGATGCCCGGCGCCGTGCGTGGACGGTGTCGACCAGACGTCGGGCTGCTCACCGCCGGGCACCGTCGCGAAAGCGGTCGTCGGCGGTTCGCCGACCGGCGGCGGTATGGGCGCGGTGGGGATCGCCGCGGTCCTGGAAAAGGCCGGTGGGTCCACGTTGCCGGGATTGCCGGGGTTGCCGGGGCGGGCAGACCTGCTGGAGCCGGCGGAGCTCACAGAACCATCCTGTCCCCTCGGTGCGGCTGATCCCGAGGCGCGGGTGGCACCACCGGCCGGGCGCGCGGGGGCACGCCGCAGCGGCGCGAGGATCGTCCCGATGATCCCCGACCGTCGGCGCCGGCGTTGTCCCGACCGTGTGTTCCCGGTGGGTGTCGATGGACGTGGCGGATGCGTCGGCCCTGGGCCGAATCCCGAGGCGCGGCTGGAGACGACGACGAAGAGAATCGCGCCGATCAGCAGCACCACGATCAATGTGATGGGTACCACCGAACTGTCCATGGCCTCCGTCCCCCACGTGTGGGTATTCCGATCACGCTAGCGGACGTCCGCGCTGACGTCCCCCGTACCCACTCAATGGCATCAATGCAGATCGGCCGACGGATGTGTCGCGACATCGACACAAGTGACCAACAGGGCTTGACCAGCGCTGACAGGCAGTATCCGAGATGCGTCGGATATGTGTCAGGCTGCCGCGCCATTGCTGCCGAGGTGGACCCGCGGGGGTGGATGTCGCCTGCGGTCCGTGGGTGGCCTCGGTGCCCGGTCAGACCCGACCGGGCACCGGTCAGACCCGACCGGGCACCGGTCAGACCCGACCGGGCACCGGTCAGACCCCGACCGGTGCCCGGTCGCCGGAGCGCAGGGCGGTGCGGGCGTGTTCGGCGAGGGCGGCGGCACCGGGATGCCCGGCGATCTCGATCGCGCCGCAGAGGGTCAGGACATCGACCCTCGCATTCTCCGACGCGACGCAACCGGCAAGGTCGATTGCCTGGTAGCCGAGGTCGACTGCGCGCTCCACCTCGCCGGCGTCGACCTGGGCCACACCGAGCCAGACCCGGTGATGAATCAGCTCCCGTGGGTACTCGCAGGCGTCGAGCTCGTCGACGGACCGCCTCAGGTGCCCGATGGCGGCGGCGGCGTCGCCAATGCACAACAGGGCCTTGCCGGCGTAGTACTCGATGGTCGGACGAGAACACCAGTACACGTAGTCCGGATCCTCGCTGGGTTCGGCCCGATCGATCTGGGTGAACGCCTCGGCGATCTCGGCCCGCACGGCTCGGCTGTCGCCGACCTGAGCATGGGCGATGGCCAGCGAGCCGGCGAGCACCGCCTTCTCGGTCGCCGTGAGGGCGTCCCCGGCGCCCGCGCGGGCCGCGCGCAGCATGGTGACCGCGTCGGCCGGGTCGCCGTAGCGCACCGCCTGCTCCGCCATGCAACGCAGGATGTTGGCGCCGATGGCCCGGTCACCGGCCTCGTGGGCGGTGCGCAGCGCCACCAGCCAGAACTGTTGGGCGATCTGGTGACGGCCGCTGTCGAACGCGGCCCAGCCCGCCAGCCGGGCGAGTTCCGCGGCGACGGCGTAGAGCCGCGCGCGCTGGTCCTGGCTGTATGCACCGGTGCGCAGCAGCCGGACGATCACCCGCAGCTCGGACACCGCGAGCCCGTGCACATCCTCCCCGCCCAGAACGTCGTCCATCCGCCGCAGGGCGTCGACGCGGTCGGCGAATCCGGCGACCAGGGCGTCGTTGACGTGCCTGCCGTTGAGTACCGCGACGGGCCGGGCGGGAGCCGCGACGAGCCAGGAGTGGACGACCGCGCCGAGCGTCGCGCTGGTGAAGGTCAGGACGGCGGGCCGCTGGACCCGACTGGTCACCTCTTCCAGCGCGGCACCGAGCCCGTCGGGCGCCCACAGGCGCGCCAGCGTCCACGGCGGGGTGTCGGCGGTCAGTGTGGTTCCGTTGTGAACGAAACCGCTGCCGACGGCGGTGGCTGCCGTGCCACGGCGGGAACGGCGGGCCCCGAGCTCTCGACTCGTTCGTGACCGCCCGAGCAGACTGCTGGGTTCTCTCACGCCCGGCCTCCTCAAAATGGCCAGTCAGGAAATAGTCGTCGGCACCGCGGCCATAGTCGTTGGCCTTGCTGTGATCACCGGTAGGTGCCCGAGGTATTTCATGATAAACAACAAAACCACGCCGCGACCGCCGCAGGTGCAGCGTACGTCAGGCCCGCGGGCGGAACAAGTAGCGCAAGATTGCCACGGTGGTGTTGTTATATCCCAAACTACGCAAGAAACCCAACGGTCGACCGGGTGTTGAGATTCAAAAGGTCGATGGTTGTGGTTGTTCAACCTCGCTGGCTCGCTGGCTCGCTGGCTCGCTGGCTCGCTGCAGCTCGGGCGGTGGCTGCGGCGACCGCGACGGCGTGCGGTGGCTGCGACGGCAGTGGTCGCGGTTCCGGTTGCCATCGCAGCTGCGCTCACGGGCCGGGCCGGCACGCCGGGAATCATCCTCGGATGACCATTTAGAGCGCCCGGCAATTGGGGACGCAGCGTCGCAGGGTTGGGGCACGCACCTCCCTTCGTTGTCGTCGGTCGGCACCCAACATCAGGGTGACTCCCTCCTCCGTCTCGCGATCTACGTACTCCAGCCCTGCTCCTTGATCCACGCCCCTATTGCCGGGCGTTCTTAGCCCGATCATTCGGGACCGTCCCGAAGGCGGACCGCATTCGGTGATCCAATCTGGTGATCCAAGCCGGCAGCTCCTCTGGGTGATCTCATCCGTTGATGACCGATCGGGGTTGATGATCGGGTGGGGACGGTGGTCGAGGCACGCATCCCGATGCGTGCGGGGCTTTTCTGGCCACAAACCGCGTTGGGAAACTTTCGGCGCGCAATGCCGGACACCCCGGATGGGGGGAGTCGACCCATGCGATTATGGATCTTCTCGGGCGTCCGAGGGCCCGAGGGCCGCGGGGAGAGGCTCCCGACCCTCCGTCCAGAGCCGGGAACCTCTCTCTAGCTCTGACGCTCGGCGACCCCGTGGGGTTGGCGCCAAAGTCGCACCACCGGAAATCAGGGTTCCTGTCGGATCCGGGGTTCCTGTCGGATTGGCGAAGCCGATCTGCCAGGTCCCGGAGCCGATCTGCGCGGTCCGTCGGGAGAAACCGGACACCGGACACCGGACACCGGAGGCCGGACACCGGAGGCCGGACACCGGAAGGCGGACGCCACGTGGCCGGTGTGTCGCTGGAGCGGGTTCAGACGTCGACCGCGAGCCTGACCGCCGCCGAGAGCCGCCGCAGCAGGGCCGGCCCGAGCATCCCGATCTCGGTGACAAGTAGGTCGGACGGGATCGTCGTGATGTTGTCGCAGCTGGCGACGCTGTCGACCTTGAGGCCCTCGTCAGGGCCGACCGGGACCTCGCTCGGGATGCCGCGGATCGTGCGGGTCACGGGGACGACGGTGACGTTCGTCAGGTACGGCAGTGCGGCGTCACGAGTGATGATGACGACCGGTCGCACACCGGTGGGTGGCGGCAGTCGGGCGACCCAGAGGGCGCCGCGGCGCAGGGGTGGCTTCACCTGGTCCGTTCCGGATCATCGCATTGAGCAAAATGGTGTAGCGCGTACGGAGATTCCGGGTGATTATGCCCCAGGGGCGGCCGAGGGATCAGAGCGTCTCTGCCAGGCCCAGGTCGGCCAGATCGTAGCCGCCGTCCTCGCCGAGGATGGTCGGTACCAGGTTCGCGGCGGTGAAGGAGAGGGCTCGCTCGTCGGACGTTCGTGGCTGCTGACAGTACCCGCGCGCGTACGCCTCGGCGATCATGCGGTCTTCCTCCAGGCGGCGTTGCGTATGGAGGGCCGCACGGACGGCCTCGGCGCGCGAGTGATAGCGCCCTGACGACACCATCGTGTCGAGCGCGGCGACCTCGGCTTCGTCCAGCCGGACGGCGATCTGTGGCATGCAATCAGAATACCTCGTCGACTCCCGTCCTGGTATGCATGTTGCACACCAGGACGGGAGTCGCACACAGGCCCGGTCGCGCAGGTTCGGCGGCTTGGCCGCCGGCACGGGCCAGGGCCGATCAGAACCGGGGATGATGGACGAAGTCGAACACATAGAGGCCACCGTCTCCGCCGACGACAAGTCGGTCGCCTGTCGAGTACCACGCGACCGAGCTCAACGGCCCGTCGACCTTCAACGCGGCCACGCATTCGAATGAACCGGCCTGCCATATCCGTACGGACTGGTCGCCACCGGTGGTCGCGAAATATCTTCCATCACGTGTGAAGGCGAGATCGGTCACCTGGCCCGCGTGACCGGCCAGTGTTCTGGTCACCGACCCGGTGCCGAGATCGAAAACGTGAATATCACCGTCGGCCGACCCACACACGACGTCGTGACCGCCTGGCGCCAGCTTCATCACCTCCACCGTGAATCCTTCACACTGGGTGGTTGCGAGTGGCCGGCCGGCCGGGAGGCTCCACCGCCGGAACGTGCCGGTACCGTCGACGGAAATCAGGGTCTTCTCGTCATCGGCGATGTCGATCGCGCGAATGTACTGGTCACAGTGCAGGGATGTGGTCGTGGGCCGCCGAATCCGTAGCCGCTTCGTATCGTTGGTGAGCGACGCCAGGCGCCTGACGTGGATCCACCGGCCGAGCCGTCCCGCAAAGGCCATGTACTGATCATGGGGACTGATCACGACCTGGGCGGGTGGGCTGATGGGTGGCATCCTGGCAAGCAGTTCACCGGACTCGGCCCCGTAGACGAGGATGTAGTGGTCCTCACCGGCCAGAGCTATGACCGTGCCGTCCCGGCTGACCGCCAGCGACGTGATTCCGGCACCAGCCAGGACCCGCTGTTCGGTCCTGCTGGACGAATCCACCAGGTGGACGCCGCCATGGTGTGCGGCGGCGAACCAGCCGTCGCTCGGGCTCGTCGCCACAGCGGCGAGACTGCCCGCGAAGGCGGGAAGTTCGACGGAGCGGGCCGCGATCCCGGTCGCAGGCCAGGCGCGGGAGCTGTCCCACAACCGGACGGTCGTGTCCTCGCTCGCCGACGCTATGTTTCCGTTGTCGTTGAAGGCGACCGCGGTCACCGGCCCGGAGTGTCCATGCAGGACTGCCCGCCGATCGTCGTCCGCGAGGTCCCAGACCCGGACAGTTCCGTCGTCGCCACCCGAGAGCACCCAGTCGTGAACGGGATGCGCAGCCAGCGACCGCACTTTTCCGGTATGCCCGGAAAACACCTGAGTCACCGTCCCGGTGGACCATTCCGTGACGACTATCCGCCCGTTTTCCTCGCCTACGACGAGCCGTGAACCATCTGCGCTCAGTGTCACGCAATCGCGCGGACTCACTTTTATCCGCCGCGCCTGGCACACACCGGTGGAGAGGTTTGCGAAATAGAAGACCCCGACCTTGCCGCCGGCGCAGACGATGTGGCTCCCGTCCGGGCTGAATGTCAGCGGCTTCGCGCCCATGATCCCCCGGATGACGCGGCGCTCCTGGCCGGTGTCGACATCGAGCACCCGGAGTGAGTCCTGGTCGGTGTAGGCATACCACCGGCCGGTGGGGTCGAGCAGCGGTGCATGGCCGCCTGCGCACCGGCGGACCGTGGTGAGGGCCCCGTTGTCGACGTCCAGTCGATGCAGGAAGCGTCCTATGGTGGTGATGAAGACCGATTGTGAATCGGGGGTGAACCGGATGGACGCGATCGGCCCACTGCCCACCGGCGGGAAGACTTCCGTCCGGCGGCCGCGGGTTGTTTCGCTGATATGTACGGAGATATCCGAACCCGACACCGCAACCCATCGACCATCCGGACTGGTCGCGATATCGACGACAACGCGTGGGTTACCCGGGAGAACACGCAGCAGGGCCGGGTCCGGGAGGTCGGGCATCGGCCAGGCAGGGGTGAGACGCCCGACCGGCTGGGCTGCGCTGAACGCTCGGGCGGCCGCACCGAAGTCCGGGTCGTCCCAGAGTCGGCTGACGAGGGTGGCCGCCTGGGCGTGTGCGGGGTCGGTCGGCTCCAGCAGGTATGCGTTCTGTTCGATACGGGTTCGCAGCAGGGCTGCGCGCGGATCCCGGGCCAACGCCAGGTCGGCGTTGATCGCAGCGACGCCATGTAACCGTAGGCGGGCTGTGACCCATCGTAGGTCGATGGCCAGCGTGTTCAGCTCGACCCTTGCCAGGTCGCCGGTCGGGTCGTCGCCCACGCTGGCCAGGTGCAGGTGTTCGGCGAGGTGATTCCACAGGTAGGGCTCATCGGGTGGGAGCGCCCACCAGGCGGTACGTCCGTCCGGCTCGGTCGGGACGCCTGCGCGGTGCGCGTCCACCAGAGTGCGGTGCAGCAGTCCTAACCGACGGGCGTCGCCATCAGGTCGACCGGTGGAGTGCTCATGGCGCAGCGCGCGGCGGATGTCGTCATGCAGGCGCAGCCCTTGGGCAGCCGTCCCGTCCGTCCCGTCCGTGCCGGCCGTACCGGTCGCGGTCGCGAGTGAGAGGCGGAGCAGATCGTCGCGCAGGCGACCGCTGTCCTGTGGGCTCAACTGGTGCAGGTGGGTGAATCGGGCCAGTTGGGCCCAGAATCGTTCGAGCGTTACGTGCGGGATCGTCACGTCCTCACCGAAGACGGCGAGTGCTGTGACCAGCGGCAGCCGATCGTCGCTGATCAGGGTCAGACTGGCCGAGACCGCGGAGCTGACGGCATCGGACCGCGAATCGCCATCCGCAAGCGGTGACGGGCTGCGGTCGGGCGGCGGTGCAAGCCGCGGTGGCCTGGGCCGCGGTGGACTGGGCCGCGGTAGGTCGGCCGGCGACGGACTGGCCCCTGGTAGACCGGTGACTGGTGGATCGGAAATCGGTGGACCGGACGGCTGCAGGCCGGAACGCAACGGTACGGGGCGGTACCCCGGACCGCGTTCCACCCAGGCGACGGCTTCGGAAAGGGTCGCGCCGGCATTCGTCCGGGCCCGGAGTTGGCCGTTGACCAATGAGAGCAGGACCGGCCAGCCGCCCGTCATCGACAGCAGTCCTGACAGGTCCGCGCCCGCGACGGCGTCGCGCGCCAGACCCGTCGTGAGCAGATCACGTGCCTGGTCACGTGACATCTCGTCGACCGCGACCGTTCGCGCGTCAGCTGGAATGACGGTGGGAATGCGGGTCGTCACCAGCCGAACGCAGCCCCGCCCACCGATCAGGAAGGGTGCGATCTGGTCGGTTCGCCACACGTCGTCCACGACCAGCAGATAACGGGATGTTCCCCCTGCGTCGTCGTCAGTCCGGCGTGTCTGCGTCCGGCGTTCGAGGAGTCGGCCCAGATGACGCCCGGCCTGCATCGGGTCGACGAATGTAGGGCGGCGCCCATCGAGCATCTCGGCGAGCTGGTTGACGCGCCCCGCGAGATCCGGCCCTGAGATCTGTTCCCCGAGGGTTGACCACAGGATGCCATCGCAGAACCACTCCCGCACCTCGGGATCGGCGCACAGGGCCTGCGCAAGTGTCGTCTTGCCCAGCCCACCGGCACCGTGCAGCGCCGTGGTCATCCCCACCGGCCGGCCGTCGTCCGAACACAGCAGATCAACCAGCGGCCGGAACAGTTCCGGGCGCGCAATCGGTACCCGCGTCAGTTCCGGAGCCATGTTCATCGGTCCGGGGTTCGGCGACCCATCGGTCCCAATGCCTGCGCTGGCCGGGCGAAGCTCGACCAACGCCTGGTAGAGCGCTCGTTCGAGGCCGTCCGGGGTGGTGAAAAGATTGACGGTGACGTCAGTGTCCATCACGTGGCGCCGGAAGGCGGCCTGGCGTGGCCCGTAGTCGAGGTCGATGACGGCCTCCGCGGGGACGTTCGCCTTCTCGTCCAGCAGGAACGCCAGCCGACGCAGGCCGAGATCAGCCGCGGTGCGGAACTCCAGCTCGGTGTAGGAGACCTCGGGTGAATCCCGGACGGGTGACCCGTAGCGGAAACCGAAAAGACCTACGTAGACATCGGCAGCGGCAACCATTTCCTCGCAGTACGCCGAGGGTTTGTCGTCCCGCGCGGTGAAGTAGGCCATGTCGAGGACGACATGGCCGGCGCGGATGACTGCCCGCTCGGCGGCATGGACGAACGAACCGGCGTCGCCGGAGGGAAACCGGCGTAGCTCGGAGGTGTGGCTGAGAAATATCCGCAGCGCCCTCGTTGCCCCACGCACAGGTGAACGGTACACATCCGGCACGGCTCCGGCTCCAGTGACCCGGCGTCCCGGCTTATCGGCATACGGGGATGCCGCATTCGCGCGTCATCATCGTCCGGCCGGTGCGCGCCCCGGCGGCGATCAGCCCACGACGTACGGGGGAACGCGCGGGCCGGTCGTGTGCCCCGCCGGGACGCGAACAGAAGGTAGCGAACTTCGTACCATAGGTGCAAGCCCTGTCCGTGTTCCCACGACAGGCGGTCGGGGGGCAGGTGGCCAGCAGGCCCGGGAAATCAACCGGCCCAGGTAGGGATGGCCTCGCCGCTGCCGGCAGTGGTGCCGGCAGCGCTTCTGGCGGCCGCACCGGTCCTGACCAGCGTGAACGTGTCGAACGGGACGGGTGAGGGTCCGGAGCTGTCGTACACGGTCACGTGGATGCGGCTTGTTCCGCCCGGTTCGCCCGGATCCACCTCGAAGCCGGCGAACGCGTACGGGTGCTCCGGTGCGCGCAGCGCCAGCCATGGTGCCGGCTCGTGGGCGTAGATCGAGCGAAGCCGCCTCGGGTCGGACTCCCGCGCTTCCACACCGACGATCACTCGACCGGCGGGCGGGTCGAACAGGTTGCCGGCCGACGGCGACGACGACCCGCCCGTCCCCAGGACCATGTGTACCGTTCCGCGTGATGTGTCGATCACATCCGTCTGCGCTGCGACCGGGCGCGGCGTGAGCACCTCAGAACCGTCGACCGCGCCACGTAGCGGGTGCGTCCGTTCGTAGTGGTGTTCGTGTCCGCACAGGACGAGGTCCACCTCGAAGGCGTCGAACAGCGGTAGCCACTCCTGCCGGATGCCGAGGTCCGCGCCGTTGTGGTGCTCGGCGCTCGACACGGCGGTCTGGTGCATGCAGACGATGATCCAGTCGATGTCCGGGTCAGCTCGGGCGTCCCGCAGGGTTCGGGTGAGCCATGCCCGCTGCCGGCCGCCGCTGTATCCGCGGATGTACACCATGCCGGCGTCCTGATAGCAGACATCGTCGTTCTGCAGAACGACGAAACGCACGTTCGATACGGTGAAGGCGTACCACAGGCCGGCGACATCCGGATCAGTGCCGGCGGCGATCTCACCCTCGGCGACCTGAGTGTCGACGGGTTCGCTGTTGTCGGGCAGCAGGAATCGGCTCTGATAGGCCGTCAGTCCGTGCGGCCCGTTCCCGCGCTCGACCTCGTGGTTGCCGGCGGCGGGCATCCACGGGCGGTGCCGGGCCGACGTACTGATCATACTGAACCAGTCGGACCAGGTCCGCAGCGGGTCGCTGCTGTGGTTCGCGTACGACAGATCGCCGGCGACCAGGGTGAAAAGTGGACCAATTCGTTCGATACCGGCCACGACATGTCCGGACGCCGGGGTGCCGAGCGGGTCGTAGGCCGCGGATGTGCCCTGGTCGCCGAAGCAGGTGAACGTGAACCTCGCCCGATCGGCGGGTGCCGTCCGCAGCGTCCCGCCCTCGACATGGGCGATCCGGTCATGGTGGACCTCGTACAGGTACATGGAGTCCGGTTCGAGGTTTGTGAGCAGGGCATGGTGACTGATTACCTCCACACCGGTGACCGCGTCGGTGTACACCCGGGTGATGGCGGGCACCTCGCGATCGAGACCGCCCGCGGTGGGACCGAACCGTACCCGGGGGTGGCCCACCACGCCCGGCGTTGTCCACGACACGGCCATTGATCTGGCCGGCTCCGACCCGAACGTCAGATGGATGTGTTCGACGGGAGTTCCCGCACGCGGAGCCACCTGCTGTCCTCCATGCCGCGAAAGGCTCGGGGTCGGTTGTGGGATGCATCACCATCACCATCACCGGCAGCATGCCGCAAGGGGCGGCCCCGCCACAGCGGAGCCGCCCCTTGTCGACGAGCTACGTCACATCCCGGCCGGCGTGGCCGGGCGCTCTTACTCGGTGGACTTGGCCAGATCGATGGGAGGAGCGTCGGGCACCTGGTTCGGCTTGGGCTCACCGCGGAAGATGAACTTCGCGGTCTCCCCTTCGCCCTCCACGTCACCCACGACGATTTCGCCGGGCTTGAGTGTCCCGTACAGGATCTTCTCGGACAGGACGTCCTCGATCTCCCGCTGGATCGTCCGGCGCAGCGGCCGGGCGCCCAGCACCGGGTCGTAGCCCTTCTTGGCCAGCAGCATCTTGGCCGCGGGCGTCAGCTCGAGAGCCATGTCCTTGTTCTTGAGCTGGATGTCCACCCGGGCCAGCATGAGGTCGACGATCTGGATGATCTCAGCCTCGGACAGCTGGTGGAAGACGATGATGTCGTCGATCCGGTTGAGGAACTCGGGCCGGAAGTGCTGCTTGAGCTCGTCCTGGACCCTCGCCTTCATCCGCTCGTAGTCGATGGCGCCCTGTCCGGTCGCGAACCCGATGCCGGGGCCCTTGGAGATGTCCCGGGTGCCCAGGTTCGAGGTCATGATCAGAACAGTGTTCTTGAAGTCCACCAGCCGGCCCTGGGAGTCGGTCAGGCGACCGTCCTCCAGGATCTGCAGGAGGGTGTTGAACACATCCGGGTGGGCCTTTTCGACCTCGTCGAACAGGACGACCGAGAACGGCTTGCGCCGGACCCGCTCGGTGAGCTGGCCGCCTTCCTCATACCCGACATAGCCGGGCGGGGAACCCACCAGCCGCGAGACCGTGTGCTTCTCCATGTACTCGCTCATGTCGAGCTGGATCAGCGAGTCCTCGTCGCCGAACAGGAACTCCGCCAGGGTCTTGGAGAGCTCGGTCTTACCGACACCCGAGGGGCCGGCGAAGATGAACGAGCCACCGGGACGCTTGGGATCCTTCAGGCCCGCGCGGGTACGCCGGATCGCCTGGGAGACCGCCTTGATGGCCTGCTGCTGGCCGATGACGCGACGGTGCAGCTCGTCCTCCATACGCAGAAGGCGGGCCGTCTCCTCCTCGGTGAGCTTGAACACGGGGATGCCGGTCCAGATCGCCAGGACCTCGGCGATCTCCTCGTCACCCACCTCGGCGACGACGTCCATGTCGCCGGCCTTCCATTCCTTCTCCCGCTTGGCCTTCTCGGCGAGCAGGGTCTTCTCCCGGTCACGCAGGGACGCGGCCTTCTCGAAGTCCTGCGCGTCGATCGCGGACTCCTTGTCCCGGCGGACGTTCGCGATGCGCTCGTCGAACTCGCGCAGGTCCGGCGGTGCGGTCATCCGGCGGATGCGCATCCGCGAACCGGCCTCGTCGATGAGGTCGATCGCCTTGTCCGGCAGGAACCGGTCGGATATGTAGCGGTCCGCCAGGGATGCGGCCGCAACCAGGGCACCGTCTGTGATCGACACGCGGTGGTGTGCCTCGTACCGGTCGCGCAGGCCCTTGAGGATCTCGATGGTGTGTGCCACCGACGGCTCCGCGACCTGGATGGGCTGGAAGCGCCGTTCGAGCGCGGCGTCCTTCTCCAGGTGCTTGCGGTATTCGTCCAGGGTGGTGGCACCGATCGTCTGCAGCTCACCACGCGCCAGCATCGGCTTGAGGATGGACGCGGCGTCGATCGCGCCCTCCGCGGCACCCGCGCCGACGAGGGTGTGCAGCTCGTCGATGAACAGGATGATGTCGCCGCGGGTACGGATCTCCTTGAGGACCTTCTTCAGGCGCTCTTCGAAGTCACCGCGGTAGCGGGAGCCCGCGACCAGCGCACCGAGGTCGAGGGTGTACAGCTGCTTGTCCTTGAGCGTCTCGGGCACCTCGCCCTTGACGATCGCCTGCGCCAGCCCCTCGACGACCGCGGTCTTGCCGACTCCGGGCTCGCCGATCAGCACCGGGTTGTTCTTGGTCCGGCGCGACAGCACCTGCATGACGCGCTCGATCTCCTTCTCGCGCCCGATCACCGGGTCGAGTTTGGATTCGCGCGCTGCAGCCGTGAGGTTGCGCCCGAACTGGTCGAGGACGAGCGAGGTCGACGGAGTGCCCTCCGACGGCGCGCCGGCGGTCGCGGGGTCGCCCTTGCCCTGGTATCCGCTCAGCAGCTGGATGACCTGCTGGCGAACCCGGTTGAGGTCGGCTCCGAGCTTGACCAGCACCTGCGCGGCCACGCCTTCGCCCTCGCGGATCAGTCCGAGCAGGATGTGCTCGGTTCCGATGTAGTTGTGGCCGAGCTGCAGGGCCTCCCGCAGGGACAGCTCCAGCACCTTCTTGGCACGCGGAGTGAACGGGATGTGCCCACTCGGGGCCTGCTGGCCCTGCCCGATGATCTCCTCGACCTGTGACCGAACACCCTCGAGGGAGATACCGAGCGACTCAAGCGCCTTGGCGGCGACGCCCTCCCCCTCGTGGATCAGTCCGAGCAGGATGTGCTCGGTTCCGATGTAGTTGTGGTTGAGCATCCTGGCTTCTTCCTGAGCCAGGACGACGACCCGACGTGCCCGGTCGGTGAATCTCTCGAACATGTGCGCTCCTTCGAGCGGTGCGACCGACCACACGGCAGTCGGTATCCGCATGCTAGCTCCGCCGATGCATGTCCCCACGCATCGAACGGAAACCTTCCCGCCGGCCCCGCCCTCTCCCTTGTGGACGGCGGACCGACTGAGGTAGCCGATCCACCAGCGAAGACGCCTGAGCCAACGGTGGCTGACCCGGACCGATTCCGTCCCGCTGTTCCGCCGAGAGCAGAACGAAATCTGATGGTTACCGTGCCGGCGAGCCCCCGCACCGGGAGACCGGGACGGCCCCGATCGTCGGTGGCGACCCGCCTGGGTCCATACTTCAACCGCCTGCCGATGGTCGCTGAAAGTAATATGTTGTGCGCTTCGGAGTTATACCATTGCGCAGAGAATGAAAAATCTTACTCGATGTCTACGCTACAGTAGCCAATTGTATATGTCACCGAGCGGACGGCAAGTGATGACCATCGGGTGGCCCCGCGGCGGCCCAGCGGGAAACACGAGCAAATCGGTCCTGGTGGTGGCGGCGTTAGCCAACCGCCAACCCTTCGTCACCTTGGGTATCTATCCACTCGCGAAGGCGTCGCTCGCGTTCCGAATCGGACGTGAATGGGCAGGTCGTGCAGTACTGGCCGCTCATCCGGTGGACGAGGCAGCACGAACCCCGGCGCATCGCCGTCTGCCGCCGACCCCGGTGGGTGAAATCGGACCACGTCGGGCGGGCACGCATCGGCGGGCAGGCCAGGGCGAAAAAGGCATCCGCCTCCATCCGGCCGATGTCGGGATCCCCGGTCACCCGCTCCGTCAGCAGGAATGCACGGCCGCACTGCGTGGCCACCGCACCCCACAGCGCGGGCAGGCCCAGGCGCGCCCGCGGCCGTAGCGCCAGGACCAGTGGCTCCAGATGCTCGACCAGGTTGGTTACTAAACGTAGTCGAAGGGCGGCATGGTCTTCGACCACGTCGATCGTCGCGCGGACGGTCCCAGCGTCGGGGCGAACCGGGTCGTCCGGGCGAACCCCACCGTCGGCGAGCCTCGCACCGTCGGCGAGCATCGGGTCGTCGGGGAGAACCGTCATCCGCTCGGTGTGAAACGCCGTCACGTCGAACCATCCGCCGGGTGCGCCGTGCAGTGCCAAGCCGTCCGCAGCCAGGTCCGGCACCCGGTGGCGCACGACATACGTGGCGATAGCCGGTCCGGCCACGCCGGCGGTGTACGCGGCCAGGAAGCTGCTGACCGCCACCTCCCGGTCATAGCCGTATGCCTGGCGCAGCTCGCGCACCATCGCGTCCAGGCCCGCGCCGGTGAGCAGATCGGCGCGACGCAACCAGCCGGCGCCGGGCTCGGCGCGGCCGATCCGCGCCACCTGCGGGGCGAGTACCGGTGCGATCGCCGCCAAGGTCGCTTTCAGGGGTGCCTCCCGCTGTCGCGTCGTGATGCACACGCCCCTCATCCTCGGGGTCGCCGGCGACACGCAGGAGGGTCCCGTGGGAGGTTCACCAGTGACCACCGGGGGCCGAAGGGCACGCGGCCGCGACGATGTGACCAGATACATGAGGTGGACGGTTGAGTTTCCAGTCGGTCGTGCATGGCGAGCGTTACGTATTCGCCGATCTCGTGGAACTGTTCGCCAAGGCGGGCGAGGCGAAGTCCGGTGATCAGCTGGCGGGGGTGGCCGCGTACTCGGCGGCTCAGCGGGTCGCGGCCCGACGAGCGCTCGCGGATGTCCGGCTCAGCGAAATCGTCGCGAATCCGTTGATCGAGGACGCGGTCACCGATTTGATCAACGACGGCCACGACGAATTGCGGTTCGGTGCCGTCTGCGCCCTGACCGTCGGTGAATTCCGCGAGTTGGTCCTGCGGCCGGAGTTCTCCCTGCAATGGGACGCGGGGTTAGCTGCGGGAATAACGCCCGAGATAGCGGCGGCGGTGGCTAAAATCATGACCGATCGGGATCTCGTTGTTGCCGCGAAACCACTGCGGACGGTCACCCGTTGTCGAAACTCAATGGGCGGGACAGGCGTGTTCGGCATCGGTTTCCAGCTGGACCAGCCGACTGACGACATCGAGGCTTTCCTCCTGTTGGCGGTGGACGGGCTGGCCCTCGGCTGCGGTGACGCCGTCGTCAGCGTGGATCCGGAAGGCGCCTCGACCGGGCGGGTCGAGCGGATCCTGCATGGTCTGGCCACGCTGGTCGGACAGCTCGGGGCACCGGCGCAGACCTGCGTCCTGGGCCATCTCACCACCCAGCTGGGCCTGATGGAGGCGGGTGCTCCGGTCGATCTGCTGTCCGCCTCCGTTGCCGGGACACAGCGGGCGGACCGCGCGTTCGGGATCACCCTGGACCTCCTCGCGCAAGCGCGTGAGGCGGTGCTCGAGCACCACCGGGAACGTGCCGCCGACTTCAGCGGCGACCAGGTGATGTACTTCGAGGCGGGGCAGGGAAATGCGCTGTCCGTCGAGGCACACCATGGGGTGGACCAACTCACCCTGTCCGCGCGTGCATTCGGTGTCGCTCGCGCTTTTGATCCGTTTCTGGTCAGCTCCGTGATCGGATCCAGCGGCGGAGAATATCTGGCCGGTTCCCGGCAGATCATCCGGGCCGGACTGGAGGACCATTTTGTCGGCAAGCTACTCGGGCTCCCGATGGGTTGCGATGTGTCCTACGCAGCCAAGCGGCGCATCGGCGGTTCGTACCCGGGCGGCTCGTACCCGGCCGAGTCATACGGGGGCGAGTCTTACGGGGGCGACGTCGACACGGGCCGGAACACCGGTGCGGACCTGCTGTTGCTCTTGGCCGCGGCGGGCAGCAACCATGTCACCGGAGTGACCCCGGACACGCTGGCCCTGCGTAACCAGACGTTGCGTGCCTCCGCGAGCGCGTGGGGGCTGGCGGCCCAGGACGTCCAGGACGTCCAGGACGTCCAAGCGAGCCTGCATCAGTCGTCGACCGGGTTTCGTGACGTCGTCGGGATGAGGGAGCTCTTCGGCCTGACGCCGGCCCCGGAATTCGCTGCCTGGGCGGCGCGGCGGGCCGTGCCACCCAGGGGACGGTTCGCCAGCATGGATGATCTTGACCTGTCGACGCCGGTCGGACCGAGCCGGGACGCCTGGCTGCCCGCCGATGCCCTGAACCGGGTGTGGACGTGATGGTGTCGGCCGGAGTCGACAAGAACGCAATGGGGTGTCCGTAGAGGTACGCTGTCAGGAACACGTCACCACTGCGCGCCGCCCCTGCACGCCCCGGTACGCCGCCGCGTCGCCCGCTCTTCTGAGTACGAGAAGGGTCATCGCGGTCTCGATCTCGGCCGCTCGGCACGGCGGAAGCGCAGAGGAGCCCCGACGGCGATCTTTGTGGTGCGGTTCATAGCATATAAACAATGCACGATAATGAGAACAAAGGCGGTTACGCGGGGTAGTTTCCGCACGTCAGGCCATAACTGACGGTGAGATCGACGGGTTTTGCGATCCGCTCGCCAGCGACGAAAACCCACCGATACATGCGCGTCACATCTCGGCCGGCCCTGGCCTCGATCGACTCCTGGTACGTTCGCTGCACACCGGAACGATTTGCACGATGCCCTCTCGGGCCGCCGGTGGCGCGAAAAGGCCATGATCGCGCCGCCTTTGGCCCAACCGATGCCCTCTCGGGCCGCCCGGCCACCAGGCCGCCAGTTCGCCAAACCGTTTGTTCAGTTCTGATCCAGTTGGGTCAGGAATTCTTTCGCGTGGGCCGTTTCCGCGCGACCTGCTTTCTTCCGCGACGGCCTTCGCGGCGGATCGCGCCCGCTCGGCGCGCATTCCGGTAGCCAAGCCGGCGGCGCCGAGCATGCCGGGCCGGGAAATCCCGGTCCCGGCATCTGACGTACCCAGTGGACGGTTGCCGCGTTGGCCGCCGTCCCGAACCGGGGGGAGACCAGCGGATGAGCATGCCTGACGAGCGCATTTTCGATGCGCAGCTGGCAGACCTGGTGCCGCGGCCGCGAGCTTCCTCAATGGTGGTTTCGACCATGCGCACCACATCTGTCGCCGGCTATCGGCCGGACGAGCAGGTACTGGTGTCGGTGGTGGTGCCGACCCGGAACGAGGCCGCGAATGTCGAGCCGCTCCTTCGCCGGCTTGACGCCGCGCTGGCCGATCTACCCAGCGAGGTCATCTTCGTCGACGATTCGGACGACGCCACGCCGGAGATCATAAAAGCGCTCCGTGGTTCTGTACGGATGCGGATCCGTGTCCACCACCGGCCCGCGCCCTATCGGGTGGGCGGGCTCGGTGGCGCCGTTACCGAAGGCATCCGGCTCTGTCACGCCGACTATGCGGTGATTCTCGATGGTGATCTGCAGCATCCACCGGAGGTGATTCCAGAGCTCTTTGCTGCGGCTGGTGCCGGCGACGTCGATGTTGTCGTCGGCAGTCGTTACGTCCACGGCGGCAGTGCCTCGGGCCTGGCGAACGGGCGCCGTCGAGTCGTGTCATCCGCTGCGAATCTGCTGTCCCGGATGCTTTTCCCGCTGCGACTGCGTGGCGTGTCGGACGTCATGAGCGGGTTCTTCCTCGTCCGGATCGCGGCGCTGGACCTCGACCGGCTCCGGCCGGACGGGTACAAGATCCTGCTTGAGCTGCTGGTTCGTTCCGGCGGCCTGCGCGTCGCGGAGGTCGGGTATGTCTTCGGCGAACGGCATGCCGGATCATCGAACGCCTCGATGTCCGAGGGGGTCCGCTTTGCGCGGCGGCTGTTCTCACTCCGCCTGCCCCGGGCTGCGCGGTTTGCGCTCGTAGGCGCCTCCGGGACATTGCCGAACGTTTTTGGTACGGCGTTTCTGCACCACAGCGGCATGCATTATGTGCCGGCGGCGGTGATCGCTACCCAGGTCGCCATCCTATGGAACTTCGTCGGCGCTGACCTGCTTGTCTGGGAGCGCGGAAACAATTCCAGAATTCGCCGGTACGTGCCGTTCGCACTACTGAACAACGTCGATCTCGTCATCCGTCTCCCGCTGCTCGGACTGTTTGTGGAGCGCTGGCATATCAGCATCGGGACGGCCACCGTCGTGACCCTGGCAATCGCTGTTGGTGTTCGTTACATGTTGGTCGACCGGATCGTCTACGGCGAGCATCGACCGACGGTGCGAAACCCGTTCCGGTCGCCCAGGCGGTCGATCACCGGGGCCGCCGGGGAGGCCGAGGCATGAGCCGGCGGACAACCCCGATCAGGAGTGGTGGAAATGTTTAGGGGAGGACCTCGGAGGTCGGGGCGCAGACGCGTCCTGACGGGACTTCTCGCGATCGCCTCCATCCAGTTCGTGGTGCTTGTCGTCGTCAATCCAGGCACGGCGAAAGCTGTCACCTGCCCGGACACACAATGGGCCGGCGACTATTTCGCCAACACGACAATGGCCGGGCCGACGGTGGGCTCGCGTTGCGACACCGACATCAGTTTCGACTGGGGGGAGACGGGCCCCGGGATCGGCGGTCTAGGCGGGTCCGGGTATTCGGTCAGGTGGACCCGTACGGTCTATCTGGACCCGGGTGAGTACGGCTTCACCGCGACCGCGGACGACGGAATCCGCGTTCTCCTGGACGGCAGCACCGTCATTGACGGATGGAAGGACCAGGGCCCGACCAGCTATTCCGCCAACCCCTCGGTGACAGCTGGTCAGCACACCATAGTCGTGGAGTACTACCAGAACGGCGGTGGCGCTCTTGCCGAGTTCAGCTACGCCCCGCCGGTGCCGCCCCCGCCGACGTGTGCGCCCGTCCAGTGGACGGCGTCGTATTTCTCCGGGACGGCGCTTGCCGGTGCCCCGCGCGGGCGCTGTGAGGATGCCATCAGCCATGACTGGGGAACCGGCGCACCGGACGTCCCTGGTATCAACGCGGACAACTTCTCGGTTCGGTGGACCCGGACCGAGAAGTTCTCGGCCGGCACCGTCACGTTCACCGCCGAGGCCGACGACGGCATTCGGGTGTACGTCGACGACACGCTGGTGATCGACGAGTGGCGGGACCAGGGGCCGACCACCTTCACCGCCAGCCCGACTGTCACGGCGGGCGACCACACGGTCAAGGTCGAGTACTTCGAGCACGGCGGTGGTGCAATCGCTCAGGTGTCGTACGCCGCCGCGGCTCCGCCGTCGTCGTTGACCTGCCTGTCCACCCAGTGGGCAGCGTCCTACTTTCCCAACAGAACCCTGTCGGGACCACCGAAGACCGAACGTTGTGAGGCCACACTCAGTTACGACTACGGTGAGAACGGGCCGGGTGTGGATGGTGTCGGCCCGTACAACTTCTCGGCACGCTGGAGTCGGACCGACCAGTTCCGGGCCGGGAACAGCACGTTCACGGTAACGGCGGACGACGGCGTGCGTGTCTATGTCGACGGCACGGCTGTCATCAACCAATGGCAGGACCAGGGGCCGACCACCTATACGGCGACCGTGCCGGTCACGGCCGGAAAGCACGTCGTGAACGTCGAGTACTACCAGGGCGGTGGCAGCGGGCTCGTGCGGGCCGGCTATACCGGTGGGGGAGCCGCGGGGGACGTTCCGCCGCCGCCACCGGGTGGTTGCACGGGCGACTGTCAGGGTTCCTGGCAGGCTCTGCCGTACGATTCTCCGGTCCGCTCGGTGCACGCCACGGTGCTGCGTACAGGGAACGTCCTGCTCGTTGCCGGATCCGGCAACAACGGGACGGCGGCGGCAAACAACCAGTTCGTCTCCAAGATCTGGAACCCGTCGAACGGCGACTTCGTCGATGTTCCGACCCAGGAGGATCTCTTCTGCGTTGGGCACACCCAGCTTCCCGACGGACGAATCCTGTTGGCTGGCGGTACCCTCGCTTACCCGACGCCCACGACGAACTACAAGGGTCTGGCGAGCAGCTACATCTTCGACCCGATGACCGGTACCTACACCAAGACGAACGACATGCCGGGCGGTGGGCACTGGTACCCGTCACTGGTGAACCTCGGCAATGGTTCGGTATTCGCCACCGGCGGGCTCAACGAGAACGGTTCGGGAAACGTCGCCGTCGAGATGTTCGACCCGACGAAGGGTCAGTGGAAGCCCTTCAACGAGGTCCCGCAGACGTACTTCTACTGGGGTCTGTATCCCACCATGGTGCTGATGTCGGACGGCCGGCTTTTCTACGGCGGGACGCATACCTTCGGCAACGCTCTTCCGAACACCTCGGGGTCGGAGATCTACGACGTCGACACCGGGACGATCACTGACGTTCCGGGGCTGCGGGACATCGATTTCCGGGATCAGGGTGCCACCGTGCTCCTACCGCCGGCGCAGGCCCAGAAGGTGGCCAACTTCGGCGGCGGCAACTCCTACAGTGACCTCGATCCGACGAACCACACGGACATCATCAACCTCAGCAAGGAAGATCCACAGTGGACGGCCGGGCCGGACCTGCCGGCGGCGAAGATGTATGTGAGCGCCGTCATCCTGCCCGACGGCAAGGTGTTCGAGACCGGCGGCGCGAAGCACAACTATCCCCAGTACGCCGTACATGAGGCGTCCATGTACGACCCGGTCGCCAACGCCTTCACATCGCTGCCCGCTGACCCGGCCGATCGGATGTACCATTCGGAGGCATTCCTGCTTCCGGACGGCCGAGTGGCGACCATCGGGAACAATCCGGCCACCGGTGATTTCGACCTGGGTATCTCCATCTATTCACCCTGGTACATGTCCAGGGACCGCCCGACTATTTCCAACGCCGGCGACCAGTTCGATTATGGATCGACGCAGAAACTGACCGTGAGCGGGAACATTGGTCGCGTCACGCTGATCCGCCCGGCGTCGGTGACCCATCAGTCCGACCCGAACCAGCGGAGCGTCGACCTGCCGCTGTCCGGAACGGGTACGGATATCAGCGTGAGCGTCCCGGACAACCCGAACCTGCTGCCGGCCGGTTATTACATGATGTTCGCCCAGGATATGAACGGGGTGCCGTCCGTGGCCAAGTGGGTGCATGTCGGATGACCAGAAAAAGAATTCTGCTCGGTGCGGCCACCGTGCTGTGCGTCGCCGTCGGCCTGCTCGTCACCCTGCGGGTGACCGGGTCGACGGCGGACACCCGGGCCGACGGGCGGGTCCGGCAGGTCGCGGTTGAGCATTCCGTGGGTCCGGGAAACCGGGACCTCAGCGGTCGGGTGCAGCCACATGGAAATGGTCGACCGTCGCCGGCGACACTGTGGGTGGACGGCTGTGACCACAACTATGCGGACGCGGGCGGTAACTCCAACGTCTGTGTTCCGAAGGTCGCTCCCGGTGGCCGCACGGTCGACTGTGACTTCCTGCGGGCGGCCGGATTCGGCCCGCTCAAGGTGATCGGTGTGGACAGCAAGCATCTCGCCGGACCCGGAAAGACAGCTTCCCGCGGCGATACCGTCTGCGCATCCTGATTCCATTAGGGCCTTTGGCCATGATTCTCTTAGGGCCTCCGGCCGCGCATAAGACAATGATCGCGCGGCCTTTGGCCATGATTCTGCTTAGGGCCGCCGGCCGCGCATAAGACAATGATCGCGCGGCCTTTGGCCGGGCAGCGACAGGAAGGTCGGGGAATGTCCCTGCGATTCAATGCCCGGGTCGGGCGTCCTCGACCCGCCCGCCGCTGGATCGTTGCCGTGGCATTGTGCTGTCTGGCCGGGTGTGCGTCCTCGCCCGCAGGTGAGGCACCGCACCCGGCGCTCTCCGGCAGCTCATCGATACGTCCGTCGGCGGTACGTCCATCATTGAATGCCGGGCCGGCGGCGGGCGGGTGGCACGGCACCGTTGCGAAGGTGTCCAGGCCCCGGCCTTCGTTCACACTGGTCGACACCTCCGGGCGGAATTTCGACTTTGCCAAGGAGACCGCCGGCCGGGCCACGCTTTTGTTCTTCGGCTATACGAACTGCGCGGATGTCTGCCCGACGACAATGGCCGACATCGCCGCGGCCAAGCAACTGGTGAGTTCGGCTGTCGGCTCGGCGGTCACCGTCGTCTTCGTCACGACCGATCCCGGCCGTGACACAGCGGGAGTGCTCCGGCGCTGGTTGAACCAGTTCGATTCCACGTTCGTCGGGCTCACCGGTTCACCGGCGCAGCTTGATGCCGCGCAGCAGGCGGCCGGCGTCCCGCTCGCGAGCGCGCAACAGGTACCGGGTGGCCGGTACAGCGTGGCGCATGCGGCCCAGGTCGCCGGCTATGGCGCCGATAACACCGAACACGTTCTCTACTTTGCCAGTACCAAGGTCGCAGACTATGCGGCGGACTTCCCGCGGCTGGTCGCCGTCTCGTGAGAACTCAGGTAGGAATCTGTGAATCCCAGCCAGGTGCTTGCCCCGCCACCGCCGCTGCGAACCCGTTTGGACAGCCCATCCGGACGGCTGCGTTTCGTGGTGAGCGGTGGGATGAGCGTGTTCATCCGCGTCGCATTGTCGGTCGTGTTCGCGTGGTTTCTCGGGGTGGGGGGCCAGGTCGCGTACGGATACTCGGTCGTCGCCACGATATTTCTCGTGCAAGGTCTGGACCGTGACTTCACCTGGTGGCGCCGCCAGGGCGGCTGGTTGTGGTCCGAGGCCGCACGGATCTCGACCGAGGCGGTCGGTTGGCTCATCTTCGTCGAGCTGACCAGATCCGACCAGAGCGCTCCGGTCGTCGGACAGGTCAGCATGCGCCAGCTGCTCGTCACCCTGGTGAGTGCGCTGGTGGTGGTTTGCGGGCACGTGGTGGTCGGCACCTGGCTTGTCGCCGCACAGACCGACGCGACGCCACGTGTTCGCTTCCTTCGCGGCTGTCTCGTCCTGCCGATGCTTCCGCTACTTGTAGCCATCGCCCGGATGCTGTATCTGAACCGCGGCGAGGTGGCCCTCGCCGGGTGGACCGCGGTGTCGCTCGCGATGCTGTTCGTCGCCGGGTTGACCCTGGTCCGGGCACAGTACGGCTGGCAGCGGCCCGAACGGGTCGACCACGTGCACCTGGAGGACCGCACCCCAGCCCAGCACACCTTTTCACTGATCGTGCCCGCGCGGGAGGAGCCCGTCCTCGGCCGTACCCTGGCCCAGCTACTGGCCGGTGCTTACCCGCCGGACCTCTTCGAGCTTGTCGTCGTGGTATCCGACGACGAGGTCGACCGGGAGACGCGTGCAGTGGCCCAGGAATTCGCCGATCGTCACCCCAATGTAAAGCTCGTGACGCCGCGAAGCGCCATGCGCAGCAAGCCGCTTTCGCTGGAGGATGCGCGGAAGTACTGCCAGGGCGATCTGATCGGTATTGTCGACGCGGAGTCGCTGGTCGCCGGCGGCTTGCTCAGCTACGTGAACACACTCGCCGTCAATCATCCCGAGATCGGGATTTTCCAGGGCGGCGTCCAGCTGATGAATGTCCGCGGTACGGGCTGGCGGCGACCGGAATCGGCCGGGCCGGTGCGTGCGTTGGCGTCCTGGCTCAACAGTGCCACATCGTGGTGGCGGGCCCGTAACTGCCTGGAGTACTACATCTGGTTCATGTCGAGGTTGCGCTATCAGGCGGTGGCGCGTTTCATTCCGCTCGGCGGCAACACGGTATTCATCCGGCGCGAGGTTCTCGACGGGCTGGGCGGGTGGGATGTCTCCTGCCTGACCGAGGACTGCGATCTCGGCGTGCGTGCCTCGGTGGCTGGGGTCGAAACCATGGTCTTCTACCATCCGGAGCTGACGACGCGGGAAGAGACACCGGAGACCCTGGGGAAGCTGGTGGTGCAACGGACTCGGTGGATGATGGGCTTCATCCAGGTGTTCCAAAAGGGCGAGTGGCGCGGACTTCCGGGTTGGCGCCGGCGCGCGCTTGCCGTGGAAATGCTCTTGATGCCGTTCTTCCAGGCCGCTGCCGGGCTGGCTCTGCCCACGTCGGTGCTGCTCACCTTTTTTCTGAAGGCGCCGGTGGGACTCGTGATCATATTCTGGCTACCGCTGCTGGCGATGATTCTGATGGTCATCACGGAACAGGCGGCTTTCCACGACTTTGCCGATGCATATCAGCTCAAGGTCGGTCTACTCGACAGCGCCCGATTGATAGTGAGCGCACCAGTATATCAGCTGGTCCTGTCCGTGGCGGCGCTACGCGCCATCGTGCGACTGGTCCAGGGCAAGGTGCAGTGGGAGAAAACCACGCATGTCGGTGCCCACCACGTGGTGATGCTGGGCTCCTCCGAGCTCGAGGGGGTTTCGTGACCACGACCACGACCACGACCACAGCCACAGCCACAGCCACAGCCACAGCCACGCTGCTGGTCGCCGACCCGGATGGCATCGACGTCGTCGGCAGCGGTACCCGGGATCGTCGGATATTCGGGGATCGCATGTCGACCGCCCGAGCGCGCATCGCCGGCTGGCTGTTCGCGCACTGGCGGAGCCTGGCCCTGTTGACACTTATTCTCGTTGCCTGCGGGTTGGTTCACGGGATCAACCTCGATGGCTGGCCCGGCCGGATCAACGACGATGAGGGCACGTATGCGGCCCAGGCATACGCGATGCAATACCGGGGCCAGATCGCCCACTACACCTACTGGTATGACCATCCTTTTGGCGGTTGGCTGTTCATAGCCGTCTACACAACCGTCACGAATGCCTTCGAGCGGGCGTCTTCTGCGGTGACGGCCGCACGCGAGTGCATGCTGGTCGTCCATCTGGTCAGTTGCGCGCTCATTTACCTGCTCGCCCGCCGGCTCGCGTTTCGGCGTGCGTTCGCCGGTCTCGCCGTCCTGCTGTTCTCCCTGGCGCCGCTCGCGGTGTGGTATCAGCGGCTGGCATTCCTCGACAACATTGCAGTGTTGTGGGTGGTGGCCGCTCTGGTCTGTGCGGCGTCGCCACGGCGCAGTGTGGGCTCGGCCATCGCGTCCGGGGTATTCATGGCCTTCGCGTTCTGGTCGAAGGAAACATCCCTGATGCTCCTGCCGGGTGTATATTTTCTGCTCCGGACGAACCGGGATCCGCGTAACTGGCGGTTCGTACGCGGCAACTTCCTCGGTTTCCTGACCGCAATCTGTGGAATCTACGTCCTCTATGCGGTGGCGAAGAACGAGCTGTTCGAGGGGGCGGACCACGTCTCGCTGATCCGTGCGATCAAGTGGCAGCTGTTCGAACGGACCGCGAGCGGGAGCCTGCTGCAGGCGGGTAGCGGCACGCAGGGTATGGCCGGTCTCTGGCTGCACCTGGATCCGTATCTGCTGGGTGCCGGTGTCCTCGCTGCGGTCCCAGCGCTCTGTGTCCGGCGTCTTCGGATGGTTGCGGCGCTGCTTCTGATTCAGGTCGTCTTCATGTTCCGTGACGGCTACATGCCGTACGCCTATGTAACCGCGATGCTGCCGTTCGCGGCGCTGTGTACCGCCGGAATGCTCGACGTGACCCTTCCCCGGGTCACCCGTGGGCCACAGGCGGTACGAGCCTCTCGCTTCCGCGGCGCCGCAGGCCCTACTCCCGGGGTTATTCGTGGCTCCAACGCGGCGGCGAGCCGGCGCCGGATCGCCGCGGCCAGAACAGCGCGCGTCGCCGTCGTGGTCTGCGTGCTGATCGTGGGCCTGGTCGCCCTGCCGGGCCGGTGGGCACCGACGTTGCGTACCGCGCTGACCGCCGACGACAGCAGGCCGAGCCGGGACGCCGCACGTTGGTACATCGAGAACGTGCCCAACGGCAACACCGTCGTGACGGACGACAACATCTGGACTGATCTCGTGATCGCGGGAAAGAAGCCGGATCCGATCTGGTTCTACAAGCTGGACCTCGACCCCGCGGTTCGCGGAAAGCTCACGAACGGCTGGCAGGATGTCGACTATTTCGTTCTCGGCAAGCTGATGCCGTCCACCTTGCATGATCTTCCGCTGGTGGCGGAGGGGCTGCAACATTCGGTCGTGGTGAAGTCCTTCGGATCGGATGGACAGATTACGATCCGTAAGGTGATCAAGTCGGGGTGTCCCGCCGAGGTGACAGCCTCGCCGAGCTGCTGACCAACCTGCCGCCTGGTCAGGTGGATGTCGGCTTCAGGGGCCACCCAGGCAGGTTGCGTACGACCATCCAGACGAGCGCGCCGCCACCAAGGCCAGAAGCAAGTGGCCTGGGAACCCGGGTCCGTTCGCCCAGGCTGGCCGCACGCAGCTGCCGCCAGCCCAGGTACATCAGCACCGGACTGCAGAGCAGGACAAAGGGATTGTCGTGAACCGCGGCCCTCGCATGACCGTGAAGCAGGTCGTGAGCCAGCCGAAGGCCTCCACATGCCGGGCAGTCGAGCCCGGTGACAATCTTCGTCGGACAGCGCGGCATGACCGCATCCGGGTCGTGCGGATCAACAACGACAAGATAGCCGATGCCGAGCGCACACCCGGTCACACCGAGTAGTAACCGGCTACGGTCCGCAGCCCTGAAAGAGTGATTCTGATCAATCACGAAGTGGCCGGCCCTGCACGTCACGCACATCGCCGGTAAGAATCTGAATCCCGTCGATCAGTGCCCAGATCCCGAGGCCACCACAGGTGAACAACTGGGCGAGTGCGGTGCTGGTGTCGCCCAGATACCATCGCCCTGCCCCGAAGCCACCCAGGAAAATCTGAAGCAGCCCGGCAACAAGCTTCTGCTTGTCCGAGTACGGTTCCCCGGTCGCCGGATGGCGTCCGAACGGAGCCGACGGGTCGTATGATCCGGGCCCGTAATTCGGCGGTACGGGCTGCCTGGGGCCCGGTGGATAGCCGGGAGCGTTCTGGTAACCGGGGTTCGGCGGATAGCCAGGAGCGTTCTGGTAGCCGGAGTTGGGTGGATAGGCGGGCGGGCTCTGGTAGCCGGGGGCTGGGGATTCGGAGCCTCGATATCCGGGGTTGGGTTGCTGCCCGGGGCTCGGCGGATAGCCAGGAGCGTTCTGGTAGCCGGGGTTGGGTGGATAGGCGGGCGGGCTCTGGTAGCCGGGGGTTGGGGATTCGGAGCCTCGATATCCGGGGTTGGGTTGCTGCCCGGGGTTCGGCGGATAGCCGGGTGCGTTCTGGTAGCCGGGGTTGGGCGGATAGCTGGGGGGGCTCTGGTAACCGGGGTTCGGTGGGCCTGGTGTGGGTCCGGCCGGTGGCGATGAGGGGGGCGAGACCGTCCACGGTGATGATGGTTTGACCGCGGTCGGCGGCGCCAACGGGCGGGGGGCGGGAACCGGCGGCTGGCGGTTGAACTGAGGTGAGCGGTCGGCAGCCTCGCGGACGTCGTCGTCGAGGCGCACTCCGATCCCGGCGCGGGCGGTCCACCGAGGGCCGTAGACACTGCCGGCCGCATGGGCAAGATCGAGAGCGAAGGCGTGAGCGGAGGGCTGGCGGACGGCCGGATCCTTGGCCAGAGTCCGCAGAACCACCTCAGCCACCGGCGCGGGCACACCCACCAGCGGCGGTGGCGGCGCGTAGAGGTGCTGGTAGCCCAGGGCATACGAGGACAGCGCCGGATCGAACAGCGGCGCCCCGACGAGCAACTCGTAGAGAAGCACACCCAGGGCATAGAGGTCGGTCGGCGGCCCCAACCGGCCGCCGACAAGCTGTTCAGGCGCCATGTACTTCGGGGTCCCGATGAGCATGCTCGCGGTGGCCGCGGACCCGTCGAAAATCTTCGCAATTCCGAAGTCGGTGACCTTGAGTAAGTCGCCGGTGTCAAACATGATGTTGTCGGGCTTGATGTCGCGGTGTAGTACTCCCTGGGTATGGGCACAGGTCAGCGCTGCGGCCGCTGCCAGACCGACCGCGCAGGCGCCCTCCGGGGAGATCTCCGTGCGCCGACGGGTCAGCGTCCCCCCGCCCAGTAACTCCATGACGATCAGATGCAGGTCGTCGGCCTCGACATAGTCATAGACCCGCACCACATGCGGGTGATCCAGGGCTGCGAGGATCCGCGCCTCGGTCTTGAAACCACCCGGCGCGTTCTCCTGCGCCGGGGACAATATCTTGATCGCGACATCACGGTTCAGGTCGCGGTGGCGGCCCGACAGCACCAGCCCGAACGCGCCCGCACCCAGTTTGGTGCCCAGGTCGTAGCCGGGGAGTAGCGCGGCTACCTGCGCCTCGTCGACGATCACGACGCGAAAGCCGGCACGTGCCGGCGTCCGTCGTCCACCATCACACACTCACTCATACATCCCCCAGCGTAATGGGGCAATCCTAACCCCAGCCGATCGCCCCGGCCGAACCGGAGCGCCACTGCACCGAACGCACCGAACGCACCGAACGCACCGGCCAAGGGCACGGCGCCTGCGCCTGCCTCGCAACTGATCACCTGGACTCGTGATCTATACTGACGGTCCTGCTAGGTTCCCCTGCGGGTCCGGACGTGCGAGAAGGGCTGTGATCGCACGCCCTTTGACCTGCTGGAAGTTGGGCGGATATATGTCTCGGGTCACGGTCGAGGTCGACGAGGACCACCCCGCCGGGCTTCTGAAGTCGGTGACGCCGAGTACCGCCTGAAGTTCGTCGCTCGGAATCTCGAATACCGCAGCAGTCGGGATCAGGGAATTCAGTATCTGCGCGACACGCACAGCAAGTATCTTCCGTCCGCGCTCCGGCCCGACGAGGGAAAATAGACATCACTGGGTCGTGAAGGAGATCGCGGCAATCCATGTACTCGAGGAGTCCTCTTCAAAACTCATGGTTCCCTCATCGCAGGCGTCACGCAGCTCGGACTGCTCTTCGAGCCGATGCCGCTGGTCGAACGGGTTGATCAGCGTCGAGTACGCCTCGACCCCAGCAGCGTGAGCCGGGCGTGGGCGGATGCGGAGGTCCGGCTGTGGAGTGCGGCTTCGAGCTCGTCGAGGGTGAGCCGGTCCGGTTCCGCCGCGGGTAACCGGCGTAACCCGTTACCCGTAACCGGTTACGTACGACTGCCTGTTACGGCCTGCTGTTACCCCGCCCGCACGTTGTGTCGTACTCGTGTCGGCACGATAACCGGTCGGCCACGCAGGCAGAACACGAACGGGGGATGTCGTGGTACCGCCGGAACCGAAGACCTATGTCCGCCGGCTGGTTGCGTCGGCCTGGATGGACGCCACCCCGCCGAAGGTGCGTGCCCCGGCCCCGCGACGCCGCTAGTGCCGAACGCTCTTTGGGAACGATGCGAATCTGGTGTTGTGGCAGGAGCATCAGATTTACATCGTTAACGGGGGAGACGGGCACCGGACGTGACGATGCCCCCGCCGGTAGCCGGTCGGGGGCATCTGCCGTTGCGGGTCAGTGTCGTGACTATCTGTCCCTGCGACCGCAACACAGGTCGAAAACCCTGTCTACGTGTTCTTGGTGAAGACCAGCCGCAGGCCGATGAGGGTGAGATGCGGTTCGTGGTGCGCCAGCGTCTCGCTCTCGGCGATGATGAGGGACGCCAGCCCCCCGGTCGCGATGACCACGGGTTCGGTGTCCAGCTCCTCGGCGATACGGCGTACCAGGCCGTCCACCTGGCCGACCACACCGTAGATCATCCCTGACTGTAGTGCCTCCACGGTGCTCTTCCCGATCACAGATCGTGGCGGTGTGAGCTCGACCTTCCGTAGCTGCGCGGCCCGGGACGCGAGCGCGTCAAGGGCGATCTCGATACCGGGGGCGAGTGCGCCACCGAGGAACTCGCCCCGGCTGGAGACGACGTCGAGGTTCGTGGACGTCCCGAAGTCGACGACGATCGCCGGCCCCCCGTACAGGTGGTGGGCGGCGAGGGTGTTCATGATGCGGTCGGCGCCGGCTTCCTTGGGATTGTCGATGAGGATCGGCACCCCGGTGCGGGTACCCGGCTCCACCACGACCGCCGGGATTCCGTCGAACGTCCGCACCAGCATGCGGCGGATCTCGCGCAGCGCCGCCGGCACGGTGGAGCAGACCGATACGCCGTCGACGTCGTAGCCGCGCAACAGGCCGCGGAACAGCAGCGACAGTTCGTCCGCGGTGGCGTTCGGGTCGGTGCGTATCCGCCAGGAATCAATGAGCTCGTCGTTGTCGAAGACTCCCAGGACGGTGTTGGTGTTGCCGACGTCGACCGCGAGCAGCATCAGAGATCACGATCCTGGTTCGGTTCGATATGATTATCTAGGCGCTGATCCAGAACGAGATCCAGACTCAGATCCAGACTCAGATCCAGACCGAGATCGAGTGCGGGCGCGGAATGGGTCAGTGCGCCCACCGCCAGGAAGTTGACGCCGGTCTCGGCGACCGCGCGCGCGACCGCCAGCGTCAGCCCGCCGCTTGCTTCCACTGCCACCCCGGCCGGGCGGGCGAGGGCAACCGATTCGCGCAGTTCGTCGGGAGTCATGTTGTCGCACAGGATCAGGTCCGCGCCGGCCGCCACGGCCTCGACCACCTGGGCCTGCGTGTCGCATTCCACCTCGACCGCCAAACCGGGGAAGCGTGTGCGCACCGCGGTGAACGCCGCCGCCACTCCACCCGCGGCGATCACATGGTTGTCCTTCACCAGCGCGGCGTCTGCCAGCGACATACGGTGGTTTACCCCGCCGCCGCAACGTACCGCGTACTTCTCCAGGGCACGCAGCCCCGGCAGGGTCTTGCGGGTGTCGCGGATCGCTGCGCCGGTACCGTCGACCGCGTCCACCCACCGGCGGGTCGCGGTGGCAACCCCGGACAGGTGACACAGCAGATTCAGTGCGGTGCGTTCCGCGGTGAGCAGAGCGCGCACCGGGCCGGCAACGGTCAGGACGGCGTCGCCCGGGCCCACCCGGTCGCCATCCGAAACGCCGATCGTGATCTTCATTCCACCGGCGCGTTCGGATACCGACCGGGGTGCCGGCTCGATACCGGCCACGTCATCCCGTGACCCGTACTGTTCGGCCAGCACGATCTCGAACACCGCCGCCGCTACCGGCAGACCGGCGACCACCCCTCGCGCCCGCGAGACGATCGCGGCCCGGCCCTGGAGGTCGGGCGCCACGGTTGCGACCGACGTCGCGTCCACCGCTCCCACCAGGCCGTCGGTAAGATCCTCACAGACGGCCCGACGCACGATTTCGATGATCATACCTGGGTCGAGTCCGGCGGATACCAGCGCGCCCCGGATCGGCGCCGACACGGGCATCAGGCCGCGTCCGAGGCACGCCCGGCAACGCCGCTGCCGGCGCCCGCGCCTGAGCTGCCCGTGCCTGAGCTGCCCGCGCCTGAGCTGCCCGCGCCTGAGCTGCCCGCGCCTGCGCTGCGCGAAGCAGCCGAACTACCCGGTGCGGCCACGTCACGTGCAGCGTTCGCCGCCTCGTAGGTCACTGACAAGCCGCCTTCCGCATCCAGCCGGGTAAGGATGTGACCACGCCACGCCACATCGTCGGCGTTGGGGAAATCCTCTCGCCAGTGTGCGCCCCGGGTCTCCTGACGCAGCGCCGCGGCGGCGACCAGCGCGGTGGCGACCGTCCGCAGGTTGGTCATCTCCCACGCATCTGGTCCGGCTGTGACCGTGCCCCCGCCGGACCGCCGCGACTCCCCGAGGGCGGCGAGCGTCCTGGCGGTGGTCCGCAGGCGTTCGGCACTGCGCAGTACCCCCGCGCCGGCTGCCATCGCCCGGGCCAGGTCCGCGCGGGCCACCGGGTCGGCGAGCCCGGCCGAGCCGCGTCCCACCACCG